>JBEKXR010000095.1:0-10182 GCA_049511935.1 Spirochaetia bacterium
TGGAAAAGACTTACGCTGCCACGAAGGGGTGCAACGTGGAGATCCTCTTCCGCGACCTGTACACCGTCAACCACGAGCGCTCGCGGATCGCGGAATGGGTCCGGATGGCCAAATCCATCTTCGGAATCTGAAGCCAGGCAAATAAGACATCCCCCCTGCTCTTTTCTCCATTGCGCTGGTGGCGGGGCCGTGATACGCTGAGCGCCCGCGGACGCCGGAGCCTTGCCTTGCTGCGGCGGGCGCCGGAGAGCCGGCGCGCAGGAATGAAGACAGAAAGGGGGTGAGAAAGGAAAGCACCGCTCTCGCTGCACCCGAGAATTCTGAGAAACCAAACACCGATCGAAGGAGGATTTCAGATGAAGCGTGGGAAGATTCTTTTCCTCGTCATGGCGTTCATCGCCGTTGCGGGCTTCGTTTTTGCGCAGGCGAGCGATCCCTACAAGGTGTTCAACCAGTACCGCGCCATGGCAAAGGCCGGCAAGCCCTATGCCGGCGCGCCCCTGAAGGGGAAGGTCATCGGGTTCGCAAACATCTTCGGCACCCTGCCGTTCTGCATCTCGGTCGAGAACAACATCAAGGCGCAGCTGAAGCTCGCGGGCCTCGACCTGAACAAGGGCTGGATCAGCATGGACAACCAGTACGACTCGGTCCTCGGCCTGAAGAACGCGGACATCATGCTCTCCAAGCACCCGAATTTCTTCATCGAGTTCCAGGCTGACGCGAAGGTCAACAACATCGTGGCCGGCAAGTTCGGCGCGGCGAAAATCCCGCTTCTCGCCATCGACGTTCCCATCCCCGGCTCCCCGTTCATGGGAGTAGACAACTGGAAGGTCGCCCTCATCGGCGGGCACGAGATGTCCAAGCAGATCAAGCAGAAGTTCGGCGGCTGGGACGGCGTGGACCTCGTGGCCCTGGGCCAGATGCCGGCGGGCGGCGACGTGGTGATGCTGCGGTCCGAGGGCTTCGCCCAAGCCCTGTCCGAGGACTTCAGCGTCGACGTGAAAGACCCCAAGATCGTGCGGTTCGACGGCGGCATGGGACAGTCGGAGCAGGCCAAGGCTGCCATGGATGACGTGCTCGCGGCGCATCCTGACGCCGTGAAGATTGCCGTCACCTCGATCAACGAGCAGACCATGGCCGGCATCATCGCGTCCCTCCAGGGCGCGGGACGCTGGGATGCGAAGAACGTGGTCGTGATCACCCTCGGCGTGGACGAGCTGGGTCAGTCGCAGATCAGGGACAGCCTGAGCGACGGCGGTGTCGCTTTCTTCCCCGAGCACTACGGCGAGTACGTGGTGCCGGCGGTAATCGCGATGCTCCAGGGCCAGCCGGTACCCCCGTATATCTTCGTGGAGAACGTCATCGTCAACAGCGCGAACATCGACAAGTGGTATCCCAAGAAATAGCGTGAAACGTGGAGGCTGGGCACCCGCCCAGCCTCATTTTCTTTTCCGGAGGGTGCAGCGAATGGAACAGCCTCTGCTTGAGATGAGAAACATATCCAAGCAGTTCCCCGGCGTGCAGGCGCTGAAAGACGTCAGCATCGACCTGCACGCGGGGGAAGTGCTCGGGCTGGTGGGGGAAAACGGGGCCGGAAAATCCACCCTGATCAAGATCCTTGCCGGCGACTACCAGGCGGACTCCGGAGACATCCTCATCAACGGCCGCAAGGTCGACTTCCGCTCGCCTTCCGACGCGGCAGACATGGGGATCCGCTTCATCTACCAGGAGCTCGTCACCCTGGATACCCTCACCGTGGCGGAGAACCTGTTCGTCGGGCACCTGCCGACGCGCTGGGGTTTGGGCACGGTCGACTGGAAAGCGGCCAACGACAACGCGCGCGATGTGCTCAGGCGCATGAACATTGACCTGGATCCCCGGACCGTCGTCGGAGACCTGTCGGTCCACCAGAAGCAGGTCCTCGAGATCGCGAAGGCGATTCACAAGAAGGCGACCATCCTCGTCATGGACGAGCCCACCGCGGCCCTCGGAGAGGAGGACACGAACTCGCTCTTCAAGGTCATCCGCGGCCTCACCGAGCAGGGAGTCGGGGTCATCCACATCTCCCACAGGCTCAAGGAGGTGTTCGACATCACCGACCGCGTCACCGTCCTCCGCGACGGCCGGAGGATCGACACGGTGAAAACCGATTCAGCGACGATGCCCCAGCTCATCGCCATGATGGTCGGCCGGGAGCTCGCCGAGTTCTATCCCAAGCGGACCCTCCCGATCGGGGAGCTCCTCATGGAGGTGAAGGACCTCACGATCAACGGCATCCTGGACAAGGTGAGCTTCACCCTGCGCAGCGGGGAGATCGTCGGACTGTTCGGCCTTCTCGGATCGGGCCGCATGAACGTGCTGCGGGCGCTGTACGGGCTGGACCGGCACGACGCGGGGGAGATCTCGGTGAGGGGGAACCCGGCGGCCATGACGGGCCCCAACGCGGCGCTCGCGCGCGGCATCGGCTACATGCCGATCGACCGAAAGCTGGAAGGGCTCGCCCTCGCGCTGCCCGTTTCATGGAACGTGACGATGGCGAACATCGACGGCATGGGGACCGGCTTCGTTCTGAACCGGAAGCTGGAGCGCCGCAAGGTGGAACAGTGGGTGAAGGACGTAAGCATCCGTACCCCCGACATCGCGACGGAGGTGAACAGCCTTTCCGGCGGCAACCAGCAGAAGATCGTCCTCGCCAAGCTGCTGGAGACCGGCTCGAAGATCTTCCTCGTGAACGAGCCGACACGGGGGATCGACGTGGGCGCCAAGGTGGACATCTACCAGATGATGGAGAACCTCTGCGAGCAGGGGGCGGGGATCGTCATGATCTCCTCCGAGCTGCCCGAGATGCTGTCCATGGCGGACAGGATCATCGTCATCGCGAAGGGGCGGGTGACGGCGGCGTTCAGCCACCAGGAGGCCACGCAGGAGAAGCTCCTGCAGGCCGCGACCCTGTGATCCGGGAGGAATGACATGGGCGACACGCTGCACATCGAGCCGGGGCAGGCGATGAGGAAGAGAACGCCCCTCTCCACCACACTCATCCTTTTCAGCGTTCTCGTCGCAATGGTCGCCGTGTTCGCCGCACTCAGCCGGGACTTCTACTCGTTTCAGAATATCTCGACGATGCTGACGAACATCTCCTTCAGCGGCATCGTGGCCGGGACCCTCACTCTGGTCATGATCACCGGAGGGCTGGACATCTCCGTTGGCGGGAACATCGCCCTCACTTCCTGCCTGGTGGCCTTCCTCTACAACCTCGATCCTCCCGTTCCGGCCTGGGCGCTCGTGCCGATCGCCCTCGGGCTGGGCGCCGCCATCGGCTCGTTCAACGGTTTCTTCATCACCCGCCTGGACCTCAATCCCATCATCACGACGCTGGGGACCATGTCGGTGACCCGCGGACTCGGATACGTCCTGACGAAGTCCCGTTCCATCCTCATCATGGAGAATGTGACGGGTTTCATCGGCCGCACGCTGATTCCCGGCATCCAGATCCCGATTCCCCTCGTGCTCTTCGTGGTGATTTTCGCCGCACTGTACTTCGTGCTGAGCCGGTCCAAGTTCGGCCGGAAGGTCTACTGCATCGGCGCGAATGCGGCCGCGGCGAGGGCGTCCGGCATCAAGGTGAAGCGGGTAAAGTTCGTGCTCTACCTGATGAGCGGAATCGCGGCCTCCCTGAGCGGACTGATCCTCACCGGCCAGACCGCCGTCGGCATGCCCCAGCACGCCAATGGCATGGAGCTCGACGTGATCACCGCGGTGCTCCTCGGAGGGACAGCCCTGGCGGGGGGAAAGGGGAGCATCCTCGGCACCCTGGCCGGGGTGTTGATACTCGGAGTGCTCTACAACGGGTTCACGATGATCGGGTTCCGCTACGTGCACATCCGCGTGTTCCAGGGGGTTCTCCTGATCCTGATCGTGGCGCTCTACGAGCTGCGCGGGAAGAAACGGTACTAGGAGGAGCGAGGCATGAGCAGCACGGCGGCAGGCGGCGTCAACGGCAGCCTCAGGCGGCGCGGCATCGGGGAGTCGCTTCTCTACGGGAAGAGCATGGTGCCCGCTCTGGGGCTGCTCCTCGCCATCCTCGTCCTCTTCTTCGGGCTGATGACGAAGCACTTTTTCGCCCTGGGTACATTCAAGGCAATCATCAGCAACATCCCCGTCATCGCTGTCGTGTCGATCGGCATGACATTCGTCCTTCTCATCGGCGGCCTGGACCTCTCGGTGGGTTCGATCCTCGGCTTCACCGCCGTGAACGTGGTGCTGTTTCACGACTGGTTCGAGCACCTGGGAATTCCCGCAATGTGGCTGCCCTGGCTCGTCCTGCTCTGCAGCCTCGTGATCGGCACCGCCCTGGGGGTAATCAACGGGCTCATCGTCACGCGAATCGGGATCAATCCGGTCATCACCACCCTGGGAATGATGGCCCTGGCCCGCGGGATGGCCTCCTGGTTCGCCCTGGGATTCCCGATCCTGAAGACCGGAAGGATCACGGACCCGATGTTCCTCAGGATGGCGAGGGCCTACCTGCCGAACGAGCAGCTCGCGATCATCCCCATCACCCTCGTATACGTCCTTGTGCTGTACGCTGTCGCGATCCTGCTCCTTCGCTACACCCGATACGGGAGGAACGTATTCGCGGTAGGGGCCAACGAATACGCCGCCCGCCTGGCGGGAATCGACGTGCGGCGGATGAAGTTCAGCGCGTACGTCATCTCGGGTGCGCTGTCGGGGCTCGCGGGCGCCATCCTGGTTGCCCAGCTCAGCCTGGGAAGGGACGACGCGGGGCTTGGGCTGGAGATGGACGTGATCACGGCAGTGGTGCTCGGCGGCGTGAGCATGGCGGGCGGGAAAGGGAGCCTTTTCGGGGTGATCATCGCCGTCCTCATCCTCGGCGTCATCCGCACGGGCATGGTGCAGCTGCAGGAAGCTATCGGGCTGTCCTACTACTGGCGGGACGTGGTGAAGGGTCTCATCCTCATCCTCGCCATCTCGATCGACGCCGCGCGCATCATGGCCACGAAGCGGCGGCAGGTCGTGCGGCAATGATTGGGGGGCAGCGATGAACGTCCGCGAGCGCTTCCTTCTGGCCATGACGGAATTCCGCGCCCGGGTAAGCCCGCCGAAGTGGGAGTTCGGATACTGGGGAGAGAACGTGGAGAATTGGTACGCCGAGGGGCTTCCCCGCAGGCACTACCCGCGCCTCCCCCGCGGCATCTCCACGCCCACCTCCTCCCTGTACCTGCCCTGCTGGAAGTCCATCCACACCGGCAGGCTCTCCTCCGGGCTTGCGGTCATCGGCGGCGGGCTGTACTGGCCCACCCAGGGCTTCCCCATCGACAACGACGTGCGGATCGAGCTCGGGATGGACCTGGGGCAGGTCCTCGTGAACGTGAACCTCCTCTTCCACCCCATGTTCGAGGTGACGGTGATCGAGGAGACAGCGGAGACGATGACGTACATCGACATCGACGGGGTGAAGCGACTGTTCCTCAAGAAGACGGGGGTCATCCCCTCCGCCCTGGAAAACCCCATCCGCGACTGGGCCACCTGGAACAGGCTCAAGGAGGAGCGGCTCAACCTGAAGGACATCAAGGGCCGCTTCCCCAGGAGCTGGCCCCGCCTCCTGGAACGCTACAGGGACCGCGACTTCCCGCTCGTGCTCGGAGGCTATCCCCAGGGCTACTTCGGGACCCTCGCCCACCTCATGGGGTACGAGCACTTGTTCTACAACTACACGGACGACCCGAAGCTCATCCATGACATCCAGAAGACCTTCACGGACGTGTGGCTCGCGGTGTACGCAGAGGTCCTGTCCCAGACCAGCGTCGACATGTTCGTGTTCTGGGAAGACATTTCCGCGGGGAGCGGCTCAATGGTCTCCCCCGCCATGATCCGGGAGTTCATGGTGCCTTACTACAAGAGGATGACCGGCTTCCTCAATGAGCACGGCGTAAAGGTGATCTTCGTGGACACCGACGGGGAGTGCACGGACCTCATCCCCCTGTTCCTGGATGGCGGGGTGACCGGCATGTACCCCATGGAGGCGAGCTGCGGCGTGGACATCGTGAATGTGCGCAGGCTCTTTCCGAAGCTGCAGCTGATGGGCGGCATTCCGAAGTCCGAGCTCCCGAAGGGCAGGGCGCGGATCGACGAGGTTCTGGGACCCGCGGAAGCGGTTCTGGAGACCGGGGGCTACGTTCCCTTCGGGGACCACCTGATCCCGCCGGAGGTGCACTGGAAGGAGTTCCGCTACTACAGGGAGAAGCTGAACGGGATGATCGACCGCCGCGGCCGCTGAAAAACTTCTCAAAACCGTCTGCTTGGGGTACAATCCCGGCGCATGCCCGCCGAGAACGGCCAATTCGCGAAATACCTCAGCGTCACCGCGCGGGATGTCCGGTGGCAGATTTACTGCACGACCGTTGGCTACGACAAGGTTCCTCCCGGGTCGACCTACCCGCTGGACCCTGGGGCGCACCCTCCCAAGTACCTCTTCAATTGGGAGATGGGCAGGATCTACGACGAGTACGCTCTCGTGTACATCACGCAAGGGAGCGGTCTCTTCAAGACAGACGGCAACCGCACCTTCCCCGTGACCCCCGGCAGCCTCCTCATGCTGTTCCCGGAGGTGTGGCACTGGTACTCCCCCGACCAGGAGACGGGCTGGGACGAGTACTGGGTGGGGTTCAAGGGAGAGTACCCCAGGGCCCTCGTGGACAACGGGTTTTTCTCGCCGGACAACCCGGTCATGCCCATCGGGTTGCACGACTCGATCCTCGAGATCTACCAGGAGGTCTTCGACTGCGCGCGTTCCGAGGCGCCTGGACACCAGCAGATCCTCGGCTCCCTCATCGGGCACCTGCTTGCGCACGTTTCCAGCCTCAACCAGCAGTTCGGGCCGGACTCGGCGAACGAGCGGCTCGTGGAGAAGGCCAAGTTCCTCCTGGCCGACAATGTGGCCACCCACCTCGACATCGGCCGGCTCTCCCGGTCCCTGGGACTGGGCTACTCCCGGTTCCGACAGCTTTTCAAGAAGTACACGGGGTTGTCCCCGTACCAGTTTTTCCTGGACCTGAAGATCGGCCGCGCCAAGGAACTGCTCCTCCAGCGCCAGTACTCCGTGAAGGAGATCGCGTACATGCTCTCGTTCGACGACCCGTACTACTTTTCCCACCTCTTCAAGAAGAAGACGGGCCTCCCGCCCTCCGAGTGGCATTAATCCCTAGGCGGGAAGTCACTTTCTCCATTTGCCGCCCTGCCACCCCGTGGTAGCCTCAGCCGAGGTTCAAGGAGGCCCCGATGACCTCGAGAGAGCGAGTCCTTTCTGCCTTCGCTCACGGCGGATACGACCGAATTCCGGTCAAGCATGAAGGCACCCCCGAAGTCAACCATGCAATCATGGCCCACTTCGGCCTCACCAACCTGGAGCAGCTCCTGCGAGTGGTGGGTGACGATTTCCGCTACGTCGAGCCTTCCTACGCCGGCCCGGCCCTCCGCACCTTCCCGGACGGGACCGTCGAGGGGTACTTCGGAGAGCGCTACCGGTACGTGCAGTTCGAGGCGGGCAAGTACCTCGAGTCGGTGTTCCAACCCTTCGCGGGCGTCCGGGAACTGAAGGATCTCGACAGGTCCCACTTTCCCACCGCCGACTGGTTCGACTATTCCACAATCAAGGCCCAGGCGGAGGACATCCGCCGGCAGGGGTTCGCGGTGTGCTGCGGGACAGCGGGGGACCTGGACTTCATCAACGGCATCTCCCGAGCCCGGGGCATGGAGGAGGTCCTCATGGACCTCATGGACGGGAACTCTGTGCTCCTCGCCCTCATGGACGCCCGCTTCCGCTTCTATCTCGAACAGCACAGGCGGATGCTGGACGCCGCAGGCGGCCTCATCGACTTCACCCACGCAGGGGAAGACCTGGGGAATCAGCTCGGCCCCATGATCTCCATGGACATCTTCGAGCGGTACTTCGCCCCACGGTTCGGAGAATACTTCCGGGTGGCACACTCGTACGGGGCCCGCACCATGATGCATATGTGCGGGTGCACCTTCGCGTTCCTCCCGCGGCTCATCGACCTGGGGCTGGACGTCTACGACGTGGTGCAGCCCACGACGGCGGAAATGGACATCGGCAATCTGAAGGAGAGGTTCGGCGATCGTCTCACCTTCTGCGGAACGGTCTCGGTGCAGAGCACCCTGGCTTTCGGCACTGCGGCCGAGGTGGAACACGAGGTGAAGCGGAGGCTCGCGCTCTTCCCGATGGGAGGGCTCTTCCTGGGGCCCACCCACGCCGTGCAGCCGGGCTCACCGCTCGAGAACGTGCTTGCCATGTACCGCACGGCGGGAAGCCTGCGGGAGGAGATCGACCAGTCCATCCTCTCCATCGGGGGTGACGAGGCCAGGGTGGATACCATCAACATGTCGAAGCTTTTCTAGACGGAGGGAGCGATGAAGAGGTATGCGTTCATCATGAAGATCAAGCCGGAGCTGCGGGCAGACTACGAAAAGGCCCATGACGAGATCTGGCCCGACATGGCGGCTGCGATCACGGAGAGCGGCATCAGGAACTACTCCATCTACTTCCGCCCGGACGGGACGCTCTTTGCATACCTCGAGGCGGACGACCCCGCAGCGTGCTTCGCCCGCCTCGCCAGGACCGAGGTGAACGCGCGCTGGCAGAAGACCATGGACAGGTTTTTCGTCAAGAAGGACCCGCAGAAGGTGGGAGCGGACGTGGAGGAGATCGCCGAGGTCTTCCACATCGACTGAAAGGGAGCCAGGAGGAGGAAACGCATGAAACTCGAGTCGTACAACGGCCAGCCGGACATCCAGCGCCTGTTTGCCGCCTTCAGGAGAAGGAAGGTGGACAGGGTCCCGAACTTCGAGGTCCTCATCGAGGACCAGCACGTGCAGAAGCTGCTGGGCCGCTTTGGGGGGAACACCCTCTCCTTCGGCGGGGACCCCGCCAAGGGCGTGTCGGAAGGCGAGGGTGCGCGCCCCATGAAGCCCGACGATTACATCGAGCTGTGCAAGATGATCGGGCAGGACGCCATCATCGTGGAGGCGATCTGGACCCCCTTCAAGAAGAGGAAGCCCGACGGCTCGGTGGGCGGGCTGATTGCGGACAGGAGCATCAAGACCCGCGCAGACTTCCAGAAGCTCGTCGTCCTGCCTGACGAGTCGGACATCGAGGCCAAGATGGTCTTCGTGCGGGAGTACCGCCAGGCCCTGGACCGCTCCGGCACGAAAATCGGCTTCTGCGTCCTGTTCGCCGCGTTCTTCCAGACCCTCTACGAGTTCGTCATCGGCCTGGAGGACACGATGAAGATGGCCGCCGAGGACCGGGACTTCCTGGAGGAGCTCCTGGAGATCAGCACGGAGTGGTGCGTGAAGTTCTGCGCAGCCGCCATCAAGAACGGCGTGGACTTCGTCTGGCCCGCGGACGACGTGGCGTTCAAGACCGGGCTGTTCCTGCCGCCCGCTCTCATGCGGGAGATCTGGGCCGGGCGAATGAAGAGGATCTGCGCGCCGGCGGTGAGCGCGGGCAAGCCCGTGATGTTCCACTCCGACGGAAAGGTGGACGACCTCATCCCCATGCTCCTCGACATGGGCGTGGACTGTGTGCATCCCGTCGACCCCTACGGCTGCGACTACCGGGAGATGAAGAAGAAGTTTGGAAGCGCGGTCTGCTTCGCCGGCAACATCGACATCGAGTTCCCGCTCGCGCACGGGACCCCTGCGGACGTGGAGAAGGACGTGAAGGCCCACATGGACGCCATGAAGCAGGGCGGCGGTTACGTGTGCGGCTCCAGCCACAGCATCGTCAACTATGTCCCCCATGACAATTTCATCGCGATGCTCAACGCGATCCACCGCTACGGGGTCTACGACGAGAAGTCGTGGGCAGGTGCGGCCCCCGCCGCGGCAAAGGAGAAGCCGGCGGCAGGAAGGATCAAGGCCAAGGAGGTGGACTACACCGGGGATATCTCTTCTCCTGCGCTGAGGAGGATTTTCGAGCTCGTGTACCGGGGAAGCTACAAGGAGATGAAGGGGGCCGTGGAGACCGCGCTCGAGGAAAAGATCGACCCGCTCACGATCATCGGGGAGGCGCTGACCCCCGCGATCAAGGCGGTGGGGACGAACTTCTCGTGCGGTGATATGTTCCTGCCCGAGCTCATC
>JBEKXR010000096.1:0-10117 GCA_049511935.1 Spirochaetia bacterium
CTTCACCTCCGTGTGGTTCGGCCACCCGAGCTGCACCATCACGATGGGCTTGTTCGGGAATGCCTTTTTCCACTGTTTGGCCATTTCCGCGCCCATTGCAAAACCCGTCCCCGCCTCGTCGCTGCGGGCCACGGGGATGCCGGTGTCGGCCAGCGGGCTGAAGAACGAGGTCATGATGATGTTCTTCTTCAGGGCCGCGAGCACGCCGGGCTTTGCGGCCTGGTCGTCCCAGATGTGGAGGGTGGCCGCATCCATGCCCTGCGCCACGACCTGGTCGATGTTCGCGGTCATCGTCGCGCTGTCGGACTTGCCGTCGAACGCGAACACATCGGCGCCGTACTTTGCCTTGGCGTACTTCTGTGCCTCGGCGAATTGCGCCTGGTGAAACACGTTGGACAGGTCAGACACGAAAAACGCGATCTTCATTGGCTGCGGTGCGGCGAACGCCACCATCGGAACCAGAAGCGCGAGCACGATAAACAACAAAACTGCCTTCTTCATCTCTTCTCTCCTTCCTCAGTGATTGTTGAAAGACTGTCCTGCCGACATTTTCTCTGCCACTTTCTGCTGTTCTCTTCCCTCTCTCCTGCTCTTCTCTCCTCCTTCACTTCCTGGCTGATGGTGACCTCATTCTGCGGCACCTACTCGCATTTGTCAAGAAAAATCTTATTTCAAATATCAACTACAACAATTCATTGCCAGGAAACATTCAATATGACTGCTGCCGGTGCACCGCACCGTTTTTGAAATAAAAAATGCGATTATTCTCAGCGCACTCCCTCCCCCACGATCTTCATGTGCTTGTCCGCGGGGAACGTATACACCTTGCAGTCGTTCATGTACGTCCGCTCCGGCAGCGCGACCAGGCAGTTCACCACCCCGGCGCCGAAGGCGAAGGGGGCGTGGTGCCAGACCCCGGGCCTCAGGCAGCAGATCGTCCCCCGGGGCACGAGGAACACCTCCGCCTGGTCGAAGGGGAACTCTTTTTCTGGAACAGCGGGCGCAACAAGCATCAGGACGTCCCCGTCCTGGGGCAGCACGATCTCGGAGCAGGTGTCGTGGTATTCCGACACGTCCATCACAAACGGCCGCTTCACCACCCGGCAGACCCCGAAAGAGGCAACCGGCACGCTCCCCAGCTGGGATTGCACCATGTCGCGGAAGAACTCGATCGGCTCCGCCCCCAGCTTGGGCCACACGGGGTTGATCATGTTCGCGTACGTCCCGAACTTCGCGAACCCTTCGACGCTGAGCTTCTTCCAGGTTATCTCCCTCATGTCAGAACCCGCTGACGTCCTGGGCCAGGCCGTACACGAGCATCTCGGACACGCAGCCGCCCTTGGTGAGCGCGCAGGTCTGGTAGACCATATCGGCGAAATGCTCGGGCCGTACTGCCAGTTCCTCGTCCCACTCGAACTTGTTCACGCCCTGCGCCGCTTTCTGGAAGCCCGTGTTCGATCCGCCGGGCACCAGCAGGGTCACCGCGATCCCCAGGGGCCGCAGCTCGGTATACAGGCACTTGGTGAAGGCGTTGACCCCGGCCTTCGCCGCCGAATACACTGACCAGCCCGGCCACGAGCGGCGATCGCAGGCGCTGGAGACGTTGATGATTTTGCCGAAGCCCTGCTTCTTGAACTGGGGCGTGAAGGTCCGGCAGCTCATGATCGTGCTGGTGAGGTTCAGGTCAATGATCTTCCGATTGATCGCATCGTCCATTTCCTCGATCGGGGCGACCTTCACGGCTCCCCCCGCGTAGTTGATGAGGAAATCGACGCGCCCGAAATTGTCCATGCACTCTTTCAGCGCCCGGGTGAAGGTCTCCGGCTTCGTCGCATCGCCCTTGAATGCCACCACGCGGGACCCGGCGGCCTCGCACACGGCGGCCGTGGCCTTCAAGCCCGCCTCATCAATGTCGAACATGACGAGGCTCACCTTGTCAGTCCTGGCGAAGAGCTCCGCCGTGGCTTTCGCGAAGCCCGAGCCCACCCCCGAAATGACCGCAACTTTTCCCTTCAATGATTCGCCCATCAAAACACCTCCCTGGCTCATCTCATGTGAATGCACGATTCACGGTACTTGACACTATGACATATAAAATGGTATTTGTCAAATAGAATTTTACCAAAAAAATAGAATTTTTTCCGGCTCCCCTTGGACCAGGAGGAGCCCTCGAGGAGGCAGACCCGTGAGGGCAGAGCTGTCGGGAAAAGAGAGAATTCTGCGCGTGCTCGCGCGCCAGGAGCCGGACCGGGTGCCCCACTTCGAGTGGAGCATCGACAAGAAGGTGCGCTCCGCGCTCGTGCCGGGGTGCAGGTCGTTGGACGAGTTCGCCGTGAAAATGGGGCTCGATGCGGTGCTCGCGGATCCCGATTTCGCCCGGCAGAAGATCGCCCCGGGCCAGTGGCGCACCGAATGGGGGTACACGATTCAGGAATCCGAGGAAGAGCATGGCGTCGAGGTGGACTCCCCCATCAATACAATGGAGGATTTCTCCCGCTACACTCCCCCGGACCCCCGGGCGGCGGGCCGCTATGCGACGATCGAGAAGACGCTGGCGGAACACGGGAAGACCCATGCCGTCATCGTCCATCTCAACGACGTGTTCTCCATTCCGCGGTACATGATGGGCTACGAGAACCTCCTCATGGCCATCGCCGCGGAGCCCGAGCTTGTCTCCGCCCTGGTAACCATGTCCGTCGATGTCAACCTCGCGATGGCACGGGAGGTCGCGGCCCGCGGAGTCGAGATCGTGTACACGGGCGATGACTTCGCGGGCGACACGGGACCGCTGATGTCCCCCGCGCATTTCCGCGAGCTGTTCTACCCCGGTCTCTGCCGGGTCATGAAAGGGTACAAGGACCTGGGCCTCCGCGTGATCAAGCACACAGACGGGATGATCTGGCCCCTCATGGACATGATCGTGGACTCCGGCATCGACTGCCTTGATCCCATCGACCCGGTCGCGGGTATGAACCTCGCCGAAGTGAAACGGAAGTTCGGGCGGCGGATCGCGTTGAAAGGCAACGTGGACTGCTCGCACCTCATGACCCTCGGCACCCCCGCGCAGGTGTCCGCCGCCACGCGGGATGCGCTGCGCATCGGCGCGCCGGGAGGCGGTTTTATCCTGTCATCGAGCAATTCGATCCATTCCTCGGTGAAACCCGAGAATTACATGGCGATGCTCCGCACGCTGAAGGAGCACGGGACGTACCCGCTACGGGTCTGACGGGATGTCGGGCCGCCCCGCCCCTGGCTACATCGCGGACCGTCGGAGCTGGTTGGAGATGGGGTGGGAGAGCTTGTCCGCGAAGTAATCGCCCGAGTACCCGATGTCCTTGGACACCCGGTAGGCGCATTCCAGGACGAGCTGCTCGAAGGTTGCCTGCCGATTGTTGCGGAAGGTGCTGACGAGCCCCGAGACACCGAGGCCGGCCACGGTCTTCCCCTCCACGTCGAAGACCGGTGCCCCGATGCAGCGGATGCCCTCGTTGTACTCCTCGTTGTCGTAGCCCAGCCCGGTCTTCCTCACCTCTTCCAGCTGTTTCACCAGCTCTGTTCGCAGCACGATCGTGTTCGGCGTCAGGGAGGGCAGGCGCGGGGGGATGATCTTCTTGATCTCCTCCTCGGAGAGGAAGGCGAGCATCACCTTTCCGTACGCGTTGGGGTGGTAGTAGACCAGTCCGCCGGGAACGACGCGGAGGAAATAGGAAACCTCGGGGCTCACGGTGTCCAGGACCAGCACCATGTCGCCATGGGGGATCTGCAGCTGGCAGGTCTCTTCCGTTTCACGGCAGAGCCATTCGATGTGCGGACGCGCGCGCTGGCGGAGCTCGAATCGGGTATAAAGGCTCATCCCCAGCGAGAAGACCTTCGTGCTGAGCTGGTAGCCGTCAGAGAAAGGATCCTGGACCGTGTACTCCCGGTCCGTGAGTCTCTTCAGGATACGAAACACCGAATTGATCGGGATGTTCAGGCAACGGGAGAGCTCGGTTGCCCCGTAGGGCCGGGGATGGACTGCCATGAACTCGAGGATATCGAGGGTCCTGTCGACGGCCGGGGCTGAATAGGTCCGTACGGGAGTCTTGATCCGGGCACGGTCTTTCATTTCATTCTTCCCATGGAGCGAAATTACATTCTACCGGTAGAAGAGTCAAGCCGACCTCGATTCAGCGCGTCGGGGAATCCTCGTTGAGGTCCGACCAGCTCTCGCAGAGGATGAACTTCAGGCTGAGAGTTCCGTCGTCCTTGTAGCTCGCGCGAAGCCCGCCGCTCCCGTGCACTCCGGGCTTTCCGTCCAGCTCCGCGAGGAGCCTCCGCGCTTCGGCCATGAGCTCGGCCCTGGTCGGCACACGGTCGAGGTTGGCCCAGGTCCAGAAGAGGGATTCCATCACGTGGTGCACACGCTCGAAATCGAAGGTCGCGAGCACTTCCTCCACCTGCCGCTCGAACCGGGTTTTCTGTGCTGCCATTGCCGACGCTCCGCGGAGAATGTATTCGGATACCGCCGCGGGAGTCAACGACCCGGGGCCATGGATGCGTAGCACGCCGTAGGCGTGCGGAGGGCGGCAGCCCGGTCGCTCCTGGCGACATTTGGGCTGCGCAGCAGACAGCGAGAGCCGCGAGGGCGAACGAGTCCAATTCCGCGCAAGCGCGGAAGGGGATGCACGGAAGCGAGCCTGGAGGTCTCAGACGATCTGAACCCGGTATCCCGTGGAGAATGCGGCGTGAGGTTCGAGGCTGAGGATCCCTTCCTTGTCCGTGATATTCCCGGAGGTGTCACTCATGTCCGGAATCCCGTGCCAGGGCTCGACGCAGATGAATGGCGCGCCGCCGGGCTTCGACCAGATGCCCAGGTAGGGAACGCCGTCGGTCATCACCTTGATCGAGCGGGAGCCTCGGCTGTTGGCGATAGTGAACTCCCGGGAGGCGGGGTGCTTGAAGATCATGATTCCCTGGTCGAAGATCGTCCGCGAGAGGCTGATGGTCCTGCTGTTCTCGAAAACTTCCTCGGTCTTCCCGGCCACGACCATGCCGTCCTTGAAGAACCACCGCTCGAGATTCTCCTCCCGCTCGAACAGCACGTAGTAGTTCTCCAGCGCGCCGCCCGCGAAGGGCACGACGAAAGCCGGATGGGAACCGATGGAGAAATACATGCGCCCGGTTCCCGTGTTCGCCACATCGTAGCGCACCAGGACTCCCGAACGCTCGAGCTGGAAGGAAACCCTGAGGCTGAAATCGAAGGGATAGCCCTCTCGCGTCTTCGGGCTGGACGCGAGGGCGAGCTCGGCAAAGTCTTCGCCTGTCCGGGTGACGGCGAACTCGCTCGTCCGGGCAAAGCCGTGCGAAGGGAGCTTGTACGTTTTTCCCTCGTAGGAGTATTCCCCGCCCTTCAGACCCCCGATAACCGGAAAAAGCACGGGTGCCGATCCGTTCCACCAGGCGGGGTCGCCGTTCCAGATATACTCCTGACCCGAGGAAAGTGCGGCGAGGCTCTTCAGCTCGGCGCCAGTTTCCGAGATTCGGGCGCCCCAGAGCCCATTGCGGATCGTGATCAACGGGCGCCCGCGGACTTCATGCCGCGCTCGACCTCGCGCCGCATGCGGGCAAAAGTGGCCGGATAATCCGTGGTGCCGAACAGACCCGAGCCGATCACGAAGGCATCAACCCCGGCCGCCGCGAAATCCGCGATCGTCTGCTCGTTGATGCCGCCGTCGGATTCGACGATCATCGAGAGACCCCGGCGTGCGAGCTCCGCTCGGAGCGCCCGGATCTTGTTCAGGACACCGGGCTGAAACTCCTGGCCTCCGAAGCCGGGGTTCACGGCGAGCAGGAGCACGAAATCGGCGTACTCCAGGGACCAGTCGAGAAGCGAGAGGGGCGCCGCGGGCCCCAGCGCGATGCCGGGGTGCGCCCCGCAGCTTCGCACGAGCTGAAGAGAGCGATTGAGGTGCACCACCGATTCGGCGTGCACGCTGATGTGGGTGGCGCCGGCGGCGGCGAATTTCTCGATGAAATCGTCGGGGTTGTCGATCATCAGGTGCGCATCGATGGGGAGCGCCGTCACCCTGCGGACGGCCTCCACGGACAATGGCCCCATCGTGAGGTTGGGAACGAAATGCCCGTCCATCACGTCGACGTGAATCCAGTCCGCCCCCGCGGCTTCAACGGCCCTGAGCTCGTCGCCGAGGCGCGTGACGTCCGCCGAAAGGATCGAAGGGATGATCATTTTCATGCGAGGGTGCCCGCCGATCAGTAGCTCCCGGTGCCCTCGGCCCCGGTCACGATCGCCACGCTGGCGACGCATCCCAGCCTGTTGGCGCCGGCTCCGATGAAGGAGAGCGCGCTCTTGTACGTGCGCACGCCGCCGCTTGCCTTCACGCCCATCTCGCGGCCCACGACGCGCCGCATGAGGCTGAGGTCCTCCATGCTGGCTCCCCCTCCGGAGAAGCCCGTGCAGGTCTTCACGAAGTCGGCCCCCGCTTTCTTCGAAAGCTCGCACGCCATGACCTTCTCGTCCTGCGTGAGGAGCGCGGTCTCGATGATGACCTTCAGGATCGTGTTCCCGCGCGTGGCGCGGCGCACGGCGCGGATGTCCTCTTCCACCCCGTGGAAGTCGCCGGACTTCAAAAGCCCGATGTTTATCACCATGTCGATTTCACTGGCGCCATCTTCAATGGCCTCCCGGGTTTCAAAGGCCTTGGACCTGCTGGTCATGGCGCCCAGCGGGAAGCCGACGACCGAGCACACCTTGACCCCGGTTCCCTGGAGCTTGCGGGCCACGTAGGCCACGCGGCAGGAGTTCACGCACACTCCGAAGAAGCGGTACTGCAGCGCTTCCTGGCAGAGTTTGTCAAAGGCCGACGTGGGCGCCTCGGGCCGCAGCATGGTGTGGTCGATGTACTGCGCCAGGTCCGCGGGCCCGAGGGCAGGCACTGCCGACGCGCTGGATGCGCCGGGCTGGACGCCCGGGCCGCCCGCCGGCTTTGGCCCACCCTGGGGGCCCATGCGCGCGACGACCTCGGCGACGATTCTCTCGATCAGCTGGTTCTGGTCCATTATTCTTCAAAGCCTCCCGCATAGTTGCGCTCGATTGCCATGATCTTGTTCACTCTCACCATGTGCCGGCCTCCGCCGAAACGGGTCTCCAGCCACGTCTTCGCCATGTCGCACAGCTGCCCCGCGTCGTGAAGCGGTCCGCCCAGGGACAGCACGTTGGCGTTGTTGTGCTCCCTGCTGTTGATGACCGTGCGGATGTCGTAGCACAGCGCGGCGCGGATGCCCTTGATCTTGTTCGCGGCGATGCTGGAGCCGATGCCCGCGCCGTCCAGCACGATCCCCCGCTCGCAGTCGCCGTTGACCACCTTGCGGCACACGGCCACCGCAATGTCCGGATAGTCCACCTTCTCTGTCGCCGCACACCCCACGTCCACCACCCGGTAGCCCACGGTCTGCAGGTATTTCTTCAACGCTTCCTTCTGGCTGAAGGCCCCGTGGTCGGAGCCCAGGGCGACACTCCGGACGTTGTCCTTCTCGCTCACGGCGCACCCCGACTGTCTTCGATATCCACCCGATCCACGATCCCGCAGATCGCCGTGCGGATCGTCATCGCCGATTCATCGCCGATGACTGTTCGCGCGGAGCCGCCTTCATCCACCACCAGCACGAGGTCCCCGATGCCGGCCTGCACGCCGTCCACGGCGAGAAGGCTCTTCCCTTTCGGCTTCCCCTCGGGGTCCACGGGCTGCACCACCAGTATTTTCTGCCCCTTGTAGTGGGAGTGCTTCTCGGTGGAGACGACGTTTGCTACCACGCGCGCCAGCGTCATGTCCTGCTCACCCCGCGTGAGGGCGTGCCCGCGTCACTGATCGCGTCGACGACCCCGAGGATCGCTGCATCGGCAGGGTTGAACCACCCGTTGGGATTGGCCTGCGCGGCCTCCTTGCCCGCCTCGAAGAACACCAGGTCCCCTTCTCCCGCCCGGGCCATGTCGAAGGCCACCAGGGCCGGGCCGGCATCCTTGCGGTTCTCATCGACGGGCTGCACCAGCAGCAGCTTCAAGCCGTCGAAGCATTCCATTTTCTGCGTGCACACCACGCGCCCGATCACGCGTCCCAGTTTCATATGATCCTGAAGTAGTCCACCAGCGTGCAGCGCCGCTCGCGGGTGAACGTGCGCGCCCGGGTGATTCCTTCACCCGTGGGGCTGGCGACCGTGAAGGAGGTGAAACCCGCCCCGCCCTGCCCCAGCCCGGCGTAGCAGGGCCCGTTCTTCACGAACAGGGAGCAGTTCATCACCTTCGCCATGCGTGACAGCTTCTCGATGTCGTGGGAGTGGATCATCGCCGTGTGCCGAAACCCGTGCTCCACGGCCACCGCGAGATCTATTGCCTCGTCCACGCTCCTCATGCGCACCAGCGGCAGCACCGGCATCAGCTGCTCCGACCACACCAGCGGGTGCTCGCGGTCCACTTCCATGAGGAGAAGCCGCGTCTGGGCCGGCACCTCGATTCCCGCCGCGCGCGCAATGAATGCCGCGTCCTTTCCGACCATGTCCTTGTTCGGCGCGCTCTCCACCCGGGGGCCCTTCGGAGAAGGGATCACCAGGCGGGTCACCGCATCGACCTGCGACCCCGAGAGCTCGAAAGCGCCGTTCGCCCGCATCTCCTGCTTCAACCGATCCGAGATACTCTCCACCGCGAGGACTTCCTTCTCGCAGATGCACACCACGTTGTTGTCGAAGCTGGCACCGGCCACGATGTCGCGCCCCGCCTTCACGATGTCCGCGGTCTGGTCCACCACGCACGGCGGATTGCCGGGGCCGGCGCAGATGGCCTTTTTCCCGCTCGACATCGCCGCCCTTACCACTCCGGGACCGCCCGTGACCACGAGGATGGACACCCCGGGATGCTTCATGAGCAACCCCGCGCTCTCTATGGTAGGATCCGCCACCGCGCACAGCACGTTCTGCGGCCCGCCCGCGCCCCTGATCGCTTCATTCAGGAGCACGACCAGGCGGTTGGATACCCGCTTCGCGTTGGGGTGCACGTTGAACACCACCGAGTTGCCCGCCGCGATCATGCCAATGGAATTGCTGGTGATCGTGGCGATAGGGTTGGTCACCGGCGTGATGGCCCCGATCACTCCGTAGGGTGCGCGCTCGGTGAGCGTCAGGCCGTGCTCGTCGGAGAATGCACTGGGCTGGACGTCCTCCACTCCGGGTGTCTTCTCCGCCGCCAGCGCGTTCTTCACCTGCTTGTCGCGTACGTTGCCCAGCCCGGTCTCCGCCACCGCGTCGCGGGCAAGGGATTCATTGTTCGAGAGCACCACCCGCCGCATCGCCTCGATCATGCGCGTGCGGGTGTCCAGCGGGAGCGCGATCAGCTCGCGCTGCGCCGCCGCGGCTGCCTTCACGGCGCTGTCCACGTCGGAGAAGACGCCGCAACCCAGCACCGCTGCGGGAGAGGGCATTGCCCCGGCCTCAGCCGCGCCCAAGAGAGCCGCGATGTCCGAGCCTTTCAGCACCTGCTCGACGATCTGTCGTATCTCATCCGCCGCCTGCGCCATTCCCTATTCCTCGTTGCTCTGTGCGAACACGGTCTTCCCGGCCTGGTCGATGACATCCACGATTGCCACCACCAGCGTGTCCATCGGTCGGTCATCCGTGCGGGAGGTCCAGCGGCAGGAGCTGCCCTGCGTGAGCAGAACCATCTGCCCCCGGTCGGCCCCGACCATGTCCAGGGCCACAAGGTACTCCCCCCTGCCCTTCCCCGCCTGGTCGCACTCCTCCACCAGCAGCCACTTCGCGCCGTCGACCTTGTCGCTGCGCTTCGTGGCCACCACGGTTCCCCGTACCCGCGCCAGGTTCATGCGCCGCGCGCTCCCGCCGGGGCCTCCCGGGACTTCTCGTAGGTGAGCACCCCGTCCTTCTCGATGACATCCACGATGGCGATGATCGTCGCATCCGACGGCTTACCCTTGGTCGTCTCGGTCATGCGCGCGCTGGATCCCGTCACGTAGAACACGATCTCCCCTGCGTTGGCTCCCACGCTGTCGATGCCCACCACGTAGTCGCCCTTGCCCTTCAAGGTCACCGCATCAACCTTCTCCAGCAGAAGCAG
>JBEKXR010000097.1:0-10092 GCA_049511935.1 Spirochaetia bacterium
GTCAAAATAATAGGGACTTGGAACTGCCTTTGTCAAACTTCATTTAGGACTGCCAACCCCGCGCCCAGTAAAGAAGACAAGCCGCCGTGGTCTGCTCTCTTCACATTTTTGCGACGCCTTCCTGCATGCCGATGAATCCGCCGTGCCAGGTGTGATACCAGACCTGTCCTGAGAACGCGTTCACGCTGAGCATTCCCAGTACCGCCCCGTTTTTCTTGACATCGAGGGTGTAGTACCCGTAGAACTCGTCCGCAGCGAAATCGTAGGGTCCATGGCCTCGGACTCTGTCGAGGTACTCGGAGGCAAGTTTTTTCGCCTCCTCCATGTCGATTGCATTTGACCGGACAGAGCCTGTTCGTCCGCCCATCATCCCGTATTTGAGATTCCACATCATGTTTGGTCCGGACTCCGGCCGCACTGCGCCGGTGAAGGGATCGACGAGCAGCTCGAATGCGCCTTTGCCGGTGTCAGACTCCTTGATCAGGACGTACAGGTTGTTCTCAAATTCCATTATCTCGTCGATCACCAGATTCTTGTTCGAAACGCTTGCCAGATAGTCAGTCACGAGCGACTGGGCCTTCTTGATGTCAACCGTACGCTGAAGAGAATTATCCAGTCCGTCAAAGTTTCCCCCCATCATGCCGCCGCCCATCATGCCGGGCCCATACACACCGGGACCGCTGCCCATCATTCCGGGGCCATACGCGCCACCCAAGCCGCCCATCATGCCAGGGCCGTAACTGCGTGTCCTCTCGGGCTGTCCACCCGCATAGCTCAGCGGAACAATGGCCAGCACCAGTACCAATACTGAACCCAGGCGTCTTTTCGACGCCGCTCTTTCCAACATCAATCGCCTCCTGCGCTCTTGTATGCGCAGTAAGAGTGTACACAGCAGCTGTGAAGAAGGTGTGAACGAGACGATCGGCTGAGAAAAGCTCCGGGGCATGTTCTCAGTAGTGGAGCTTCGGCGTCGTGATGCACGTGATGTCCTTGTCGAAGGTCCCGACTCGAACGGTTGCCTGCATGCCGCGGGCCTTCAGGGATACATCGACCTGCAGGTCCCGCGGGAGCCACAGGTCGATGAAGCCGTTTGGAAGCGTGGTCGTGTCTTCGTCCAGCAGGGTGCGGCCGTCGGCGGTGGCCGCCTTCACATGCACGGGAGTGTTGGCCAGCTCGCCTCGACAGGTGGACGGGTAATGTCCGCTGCAGGGATGCGTTTTCATGATGTAGGGGGCGATGGAGACGGCCATCCGGTTGTCCGGCATCGCAATGACGGTTTTCGAACCATCGGCGAACTGGAAATTGAACGCCCGAGGGGTTGTCCAGATCGTCATCTTGTTCTCATCGCTCTTCATTCCCCACTCGTTGGCAAGGCTCAGGGTCGCCTCTGGCGTAAGCCCGTCAAGCATCTTCGGCGATGGCGGCACGACGCTGGTGTCGGCGAATGCGCCGGGGCGGGATACACCGAGGAGCAGCAAAGGGACGAAAAACCTTGCAATGCGGATCATGATTGCCTCCGAAGTTCCCGAGAGCATAACGGGCCAATGTGAAGGAGTTGTGAAATGAGGGAGATCTTTTCGAGTTGACGAGCTCCCTGATCAGGTGTAGATTACTTGTATACCCCCTCCCCACCAGGGGCGGGGTCACCAAGGAGAGCTATGAAAACCGAGGAAATGACAGTCACCGGCATGACCTGCGCATCGTGCTCCGCACGGGTGGAGAAGGTCGTGGGGAAGCTCGAGGGTGTCGCGAAGGCCAGCGTGAACCTCGCCACGGAGAAACTGCACCTCGAGTATGACGAGACTCGTCTACCGGCCGACGCGGTCCGAAAGGCCGTCGAAGCAGCGGGGTACGGTCTCCTCGAACAGGAAAAGACGAAGCACGTGACCATCCCAGTCGGCGGGATGACCTGCGCCTCCTGCTCGGCCCGGATCGAGAAAGTTGTCGGCAGGCTCGACGGCGTTGAGAAGGTCTCGGTCAACCTGGCAACGGAGAAGGCTGACGTCTTCTATTATCCTGAGAAAGTCCGGCTCTCAGCGATCAAGAAAACCATCACCGATGCAGGGTATGAGCCCCGCGAAATCGATGTCTCGGAGACTATAGACCAGGATGCTGAGCGCAAGGCACGTGAGATCCGCGTGATGTGGACGAAGTTCATCACCGCCGCGGCGGCCGCGGTGCCGCTCCTGTACCTGGCAATGGGGCACATGATCCCCGCCCTGAAGCTCCCGATCCCCTTGTTCCTGGACCCCATGCAGTATCCGCTCTGGTACGCCCTGGCACAGGTGATCCTGGTGGTTCCCGCCATTGTTGCCGGGAGCCGTTTCTACCGGGTGGGTGGGAAAGCCCTCTGGCACCGGGCGCCAAACATGGATTCGCTGATCGCCATCGGCACCGCGGCCGCGGTGCTCTACAGCCTCTATTCGACATGGAGGATCGCCACCGGCGATGTCGCCGCGGTCGGCAACCTCTACTTCGAGACCGCCGCTGTCATCATCGCCCTGATCCTGCTCGGGAAGACGCTTGAAACCGTGTCCAAGGGACGAACGTCGCAGGCCATCAAGAAACTCATGGGCCTGGCGCCCAAGACGGCGGTCGTGATCCACGACGGGAATGAAACCGAGATCCCGATCTCCGAGGTGGAGGTGGGAGACCTCGTGCGCGTCCGTCCCGGCAGCAAGGTCCCCGTGGACGGTGAAGTGGTGGACGGCTACACGTCGGTGGACGAATCCATGCTCACCGGGGAGAGCATCCCCGTGGAGAAGAAAGCGGGAGACGAGGTCACCGGGGCGAGCATCAACAAGAACGGCACGATCACATTCCGCGCCATGCGCGTAGGCGGCGACACCGCCCTGGCCCAGATCATCAAACTCGTCGAGCAGGCACAGGGAAGCAAGGCGCCGATCGCGCAGCTCGCCGATGTGGTCTCGGGATACTTTGTGCCCATCGTCATGCTGATCGCTCTCGCCGCGGGCGCGGCGTGGCTGATCAGCGGACAGAGCGTGGCATTCAGCATGACAATATTCACCGCGGTCCTCGTGATCGCCTGCCCGTGCGCTCTCGGGCTTGCCACCCCCACCGCGATCATGGTCGCGACAGGCAGGGGAGCCGAGAACGGGATCCTCATCAAGGGAGGCGCGGCGCTGGAGGAGACGCACAGGATCCAGACCGTCATCCTGGACAAGACCGGAACCATCACCGAAGGCGCGCCGGTCGTCACGGACATCGTACTGACAAATGGCATGAGAGAGGATTCCCTCCTTCAGCTCGCCGCCTCTGCGGAGAAGGGCTCGGAGCATCCGCTGGGCGATGCCATCGTGCAGAGCGCGGAGGGCCGAAAACTCACCCTGTCGCCCATGGAGAAGTTTCAGGCCATGCCGGGCCGGGGAATCGAGGCGAGTATTGACGGTAAGGTGGTTCTCCTGGGCAACGAGAAGTTGATGAACGAACGGGGTGTCGGCCTGGGCACTCTCCTCGGCGCTTCAGAGTCGATGGCTGCAGCGGGAAAGACGCCGATGTTCATCGCCGTGGACCAGGCCGCCGCCGGCGTGATCGCTGTGGCCGATGTGCCGAAGGAATCGAGCGCCCGCGCAATCGCGGCGCTTCGAGAGATGGGCTTGGAGGTCGTGATGATCACCGGCGACAACGAGAGAACCGCGAAAGCTATCGCGGCACAGGTCGGCGTGGACCGGGTGCTGGCGGAGGTGCTGCCGCACCAGAAGGCTGAAGCGGTGAAGAAGATCCAGGCGGAAGGCCGCGTGGTGGCGATGGTCGGTGACGGCATCAACGATGCAGCGGCCCTCGCGCAAGCGGATATCGGGATCGCTATCGGATCGGGCACCGATGTCGCAATCGAATCAGCGGACATCGTGCTCATGAAGAGCGACCTTGCTGACGTGGCGGGAGCCATCCGGCTCAGCAAGGCAACCATCCGCACGATCAGGCAGAACCTGTTCTGGGCCTTCGGCTACAACGTGCTGGGAATCCCCATCGCCGCCGGGCTCCTGCACCTGTTCGGCGGCCCGCTGCTGAACCCGATCTTCGCCGCTGCCGCCATGTCCCTGAGCTCCGTGTCAGTGGTGAGTAACGCCCTTCGGCTGCGCCGGTTCTCGGCGCGCCGCCCGAATAAGAGGTAGAAGCATGGATCATGGTAGTCACGACAGCCACAAGGCTCTTGCGCTGCTGAAAACAGCTCGCGGCCAGGTCGACGGGGTACTGCGAATGGTGGAGCAGGACCGCTATTGCATCGACGTATCGAAGCAGGTCCTTGCAACAATCGCCCTTCTGAAGAAGGCCAACATCGTCATTCTCAAGCAGCACATGGATACCTGCGTGAAGGACGCCATTCGTACGGACAAGGGCGCGGAGAAGATTGACGAGATCTCGATGATACTGGAAAAATATCTGGAGAGGTAAAGAGGAAGCCATGGCCCAGACGCCTGAGAGAGTGAAGGATCCCGTGTGCGGGATGATGATAGACCCGGCGACTGCCGCCGCGAAGCGGTCATACGGCGGGAAGGACTTCTATTTCTGCGCCCAGGGGTGCGCGCGGACGTTCGATTCCAACCCGGAAAAATACACCAGGACATGAGAGGAAGGGCCGGCGGGGGCGGGCTCGACGAGGGCGGGCTCGACGAGGGCGGGCTCCTCATCCTCAAGATGGGGAGCACCCTGCCCTCGCTGAGGTCACGAAAAGGCGATTTCGAAGATTGGATCATCGAGGGTCTGGGCCTGGCACGGGGGAAGGTGCGGGTCGTCGACGTCCCTGGGGGAGAGCCGCTGCCTTCTCTCGACGGTCATTTCGGGATCGTCATTACAGGCTCCCATGCCATGGTCACGGAGAGGAAGGATTGGAGCGAGCGTGCGGCAGACTGGCTGCGGCACGCGGTGCGGGAAGAGAAACCCATGCTGGGCATCTGCTACGGGCACCAGCTCCTGGCCCACGCCCTCGGAGGCGAGGTGGGCGACAACCCGAAAGGACGAGAGTTCGGCACGGTCGAAGTCGCGCTCGACGAGGCCGCGCGGGACGACAAGTTCATGGGCAACCTGCCGTCGCGGATCCGCGTCCATGTGGGCCACACCCAGTCTGTCCTGCGGCTGCCCCCGGGCGCTGTTCGGCTCGCTTCCAACCCCTGGGACGTCAACCAGGCCGTCCGATTCGGCGCCCACACCTGGGGCGTCCAATTCCATCCCGAGTTCGACTCTGAGATCGTCCGGGAATACATCGAATATTACAGCGATGTGCTTTCGGCCGAAGGTCAGGACTCGGATCGCCTCGTCGATTGCACCACCGAGGATTCCTCCGGGCGCCTGGTTCTCAGGAGGTTTGCCGAGCTGGTGCGGGCGGGAGCGTGATAAGGAACTCCGAGCCGCGCCCCGGCTGGCTGACGGCGCTGATCGTTCCTCCGTGCGACTCCACGATCGCTCTTGCGATCGAAAGGCCGATGCCTGCCCCGCCTGTTGCGCGGCTTCGAGAATTGTCTGCCCGGTAGAATCTCTCGAACACTCGCGGAATGTCCTGCGGGTCGATGCCGACACCCGTGTCCGCCACGCGAATCTCAGTCCCGGACGGCCTTGTATCCACGCACACTTCCACGGCTCCTCCGGGCGGCGTATACTTCAGCGCGTTGGAGAGCAGGTTGATCACGGCCTGGCTGAGCTTGTCCGGATCCACGGCGAGCGTCGGGCTGACCCCGTGGGAGTCCTCCGTCACCGGCGCGAATCTCAGGGCAACTCCCTTCTCCCGGAACTGCGGCTCGTGGTTGCGAACGACGCCGGACACCAGCGCCCCGATGTCCGTGACGCAGCGGTTGAGGCCGGCGGCGTTCCCCTCGAAATGAGCGAGCTGCTCGAGTGTCGTCACCAGGCGGTTGATCCTCAGGATCTCCTCGTGCAGCCCCGCGAGGCGCGCGGGGTCAGGCTGCCAGACTCCGTCGATGAGCGCCTCGAGGTGACTCTGCAGGGTGGCCAGCGGAGTCCGAAGCTCATGCGCCATGTCTGCCGTCAAGCGGCGGCGCAGTGCTTCCTGGTCTCGAAGAGCCCGCGACAGGTCGTTCACTGAAGAGGCGATTCCATCCAGCTCCGGCACCCGTGTCTTCTCGCCGATGATGACGTCCCGCTGGCCCTGGGCGATCCGCTGCGTCGCCAGCGCGACACGCGCGAGGGGAACGGTGATCCGCCGCGCCGAGAAGGAGCCGATGAGCACGGCGATGGCCATCGCAGCCAGCGTCACCCACAACAGGAGCAGGTTGAGGGAGTTGATGAAGGCAAGCTCCTGGTCGTTCATGAAGAAAGGCCCGTAGTAGCCGACAGTGACGACCCCGACGTTCGCGAAGCTCGAACGGGCAGGATAGGCATTCTCCGTGTAGGAGCCGCGCCAGTTCGGGTAGCGGCTTGCCATGTTCTGCGCCATGTGCGTGATCATCTGCACACACAGGCCGTTGTTGTGCACGGTGGCATCCCAGATGGTCCTTCCGTCCAGGTCCGCTACTTTCACGATCATTCCCTGTTCCAGGGCGCTCATGCCGATGGCGGTCAATCCCGCGTCGTCCCATCCGCCTGCGGCGGCGCCAAATCCGCCTGCGGCAGCGCCAAATCCGCCTCCGGCAGCGTACTGGGCGCCGATCTGCGTGACGACCTGCTGCACCTGCCGGTCCTGGCTCTCCCGCACGTAGCGGCGAAAGCTGCTCTCAAGCACGCCGTTGGCCAGCGCGCTCACCATGAGGACGCAGAGCAGCGCCACCAGCACGTACGAGAATGTGAGCCGTGTGCGGAGGCTCCAGGTCACGACGGTTTCCCGACGCTGAACCGGTACCCGATCCCGTGGACGGTGTGGATGTAGCGGGGAGCGTGCGGATCGCTCTCGATCTTCTGCCGGATGTTCTTCACGTGGGCGTCGATCGTCCTGTCGGACCCGTCGAAATCGTGTCCGAGGGCCCGGGAGATGAGCTCCTCACGTGAGAACACCCGCCCGGGATTTCCGGCGAAAAGGCGCAGCAATCGGAACTCGCGTGGGGTAACCCTCACCGGAGCCCCGGCCTTCTGCACGGTCCCTGCAGCATCGTCGATGATGAGGTCATCCTCATTGAAGCTCAGCACGCGTGCCGCAGGGGAGCCGGTGTCCGCCGCGCGGCGCAGAACGGCTTCCACCCGTGCGATGAGCTGTCTCGGGCTGAAGGGCTTGGTGACGTAGTCGTCCGCGCCGAGCTGCAGTCCCCGCACGGCGTCGGAATCCTCGACCTTCGCGGTGAGCATGATGATCGGCACGCGCGAGCGGGCGCGGATCTTTCGGCAGACCTCTTCACCGGAGAGGTCGGGAAGCATGAGATCGAGGATCACCAGTGCAGGACGTTCCTTTTCGAAGACGTCCAGCGCCTCCAGCCCGCTCGCCGCGGTCAGTGGCGCATATCCCGCCTTGCGGAGGTACGAGCCGACAACTTCGGTGATCTTCGGCTCGTCGTCAACGACGAGCACACGCTGCGGGGCGCGTCCCATTCTATCGGACGACGGAGTATCCCTGGTCCTCGATGGCGGTTGTGATTGACTGAAGGCTGGTTTTCCCGGGGTCGAACCCGACGGTGACCAGGTTCTTTTCCAGGCTCACGTCGACCGTATCCACGCCGGCGAGGGCGGAAACGGAGGTTTTCACCGCATGCACACAGTGCTGGCATGACATTCCCTGCACGTTCAGGTCCTGGGTTTCTTTGGCCATGAGAGTCTCCTTGTCCTGAAATATACTATCATCACGGGGCGTCAGCGTTCATCTCCCGCAGCAGCCGCCTGCGCCGGGACGCGGCTTGAAGGACGCCACCTGGGCCCGCACCGCGTTGAGGTCGACATTGTCCGTGTCGTCCACGACCTTCACGTACCCGTGGAGCATTCCCATCCCGCACTCGAAGGTGAAGTCGGAAGTTATTTCGAGGAGCGGAGTCTCCAGTTGTCCCTGGCTGAGATCCAGCCCGCCCTGGTATTCAGGGAAGTTCACGACGGAATTGCACGAGCTGAGGTTTCCGGCCACGAACCTCACCTTTCCCTTTACGCCGCGCTTCATGACGATGACCGCGGGCGAATAGCCGTTCGCGTCGACGACCACGTCCGCCACCTGGCCGTCGACGGTGCGTTTTGCAATCTGGATGACATCGACCGGGATCTTGCCGTTGGCGAACTTTCCGGGCGTGGCGCCGCAGCACCCTCCCCCGCCGCCACCGGATCCAAAAGCAGATGCAATACTCCCCCCTGTCGGCGCGGAGAGATCGCTGGCCGTGAGCACCTTCAGATCCGGCACGATCCTGATGGAGCTCGAGATCATGCCCATCCAGCAGGTGTACGAGATCGTCCCGTCCCGGTCAGGGGTGAACTCGATCAGGTTGTCTCCGGGAAGGAGCTGTTTCCTGATCCCGTACTGGGGCACGGTCAGGGGGTTGTTGCAGCCATTGAGGTCCTCGGCTTTGGCGCTCACCGTCCAACGGAGGGGAATCCCTTTCTGCACGATGAAGGGGTGATACTCTCCCGAATCGACGGTGGTCCTCACTTCCTGATAGTCACCAACCACCTTCGCAACAGCGATCGAGCCGCCCGATCCCGGGGTGAGCACGGGGAGGGCGACCCCGAAGAGGCTCATGCCGCGGGTGAACATCACGAGGCCGAGCGCCATGACGAGTATACCGCTGGCTTTCAGCATCCGTCGATTGAACTTCGCGCTGAGGAAGGCGCTGATGGCCCCGAATCCCAGGAGCAGGGGCACCGTGCCGAGGCTGAAGAGGAACATGGAAAGCGCACCCGCGAGGAAGCTTCCCGTTCCAAGGGCGTAGACCTGCATTGTCTGGAGGGGTCCGCACGGCATGAGGCCGTTCAAAAGCCCCACGACGAAAGGCCCCCGTCCCGAAGCCGCGGAGCGCATCCTGCTTCCCCCGAGGCCCGGGAATCGCACCCTCAGACGGGATAGCCACGGGAAGATGCCGAGCATCCGCAGGCCGAGAAAGAGCATGAAGGCTCCCGCGATGACGGGCATAGCGCCCTTGAGAGTCGTGGAGAGGCTGAACAGGGAGCCCAGCGCTCCCACGATTCCGCCAATGATCGTGTAGGAAACGACACGCCCTCCGTTGTACAGGAGGCTGGGCAGAAGCCTTTCATTCAATCCGATGGGGGTCGACGTCGGCGTCGCGTGAGCGTCCTGTGTGCCTTCGTCCTCGTTTCGCTTGATCCCCTGCGACAGCACGATGCCGCCGCACATGGCGATGCAGTGCAGCGATGTCAGCAGCCCGACGACGAAAATCAGCCCGTACCCCATGGACTGAGTCACAGTGGGCAGGAAGGTGAAACCGACTGTGTAGCGGATGATGAGGTAGATCGCCGCGACAACGGCAATGAGGCCCAGGAAGCGGTACACGGCACCCGATCTCGACTTCGCCGCCGCCGAGTCCTGGGCCGCGGCCGTCGAGCGTGCCGCTGGGATAGAGTCTTCACGCACCTGGTACCCGGCACCCCGGATCGCATCAAGAATTGCTCCACGAGTGACCAGCTCTGGGTCATAGTACGCGATCACCTCGGAGATCGGAGCGCTTGCGCTCACCCGGCCTATACCCGGTAGAGCACGCACCGCCTTTTCGATGCGCTGCTCACAGTTGCTGCACGTCATGCCGTCCACCGTGAGACGTGCGGTTGCACGCTTTCCTGCCATGGAACCTCCCCGCTGATCCCGAATGAATGCAACCATAACCGCCGGGTGTGAAGGAAATATGAAGGCCGGGATTCATACTTTCTTCACATCGACAGGCCAGAGTCCTGACAACAACACACATCCCAGGACCGAAGGAGCGTTTCGCATGACCAGGAAATTTGTCGTCACGGTATCAGTGGCTGTTGTCCTGCTTCTGGGCGCATTCACCGGTTTCGCGGGAGGCAAGATCCTTCCCAACGGCGACCTCCAGATCCCCAAGAAGGAGGTCACTGCCACCGCGAAGTTCTACCAGTACAAGCTGGACGGCGTGCTCATGGAAGTGCTGGCGTTCCGGGCGCCGGATGGGACTGTTCGGACTGCATTCAACACCTGCCAGGTGTGCTACTCGTCGGGCCGCGGCTACTACGTCCAGC
>JBEKXR010000098.1:0-10084 GCA_049511935.1 Spirochaetia bacterium
GCAGAGAGGCGATCTCGTCCATCGACATTGCGCTCACCCCTCGCGAGAGGAACAGGGTCCTCGAACGATCGATGATTTGCCTGCGCTTTTCAGCGTCAGGTACTCTTTGTCCCATATCTCTCCACTAGAAACTATTTATGTTTATATAGTTTCCAAAACGAAAATAGCCCTCATCTGGAATTTTGTCAACTTTCAACGCGGAGCGAGGGAGAGTCCCTCTCAGACGTTCAGAGGGAGCGGATTCAAAGTTTGCGCTGCCTGAAGTGATCAAGGGCAGACCGACCGCAGGCCGCTTCTGCCCCCCCTCCCGCCAGGCACTTCGTGCAGATAGTAGTGATAGTACTCGTGGCAAAGCAGGAACTGGATGACTTCGGTCTTTGTTCGAAACAGAATGTCGTGGCAGAATCAGCGGAAGCCGAGCAGATGTCCGATGGCTCCTGCTGCCCTTCAGTTCCGCAAGCGCCGGGAGTGACCACGGCAGGGAGTGCGCGGCGGCGTGAGTCATGGGCGCCTGCTCCACAATTGACAGGTCCTGCGTTCTCGGGCAGAATGATCGTCGGGGGGCGCATGAAGCTGAGGGGAAAGATTCTCATCGTCGACGACGAGCCGATCAACCTCGAGTTCTTCGACGTCATGCTGAGCAAGCTCGGCTTCCAGGTGGAGAAAGCCGTGGACGGCGAAGAGGCGCTGGAGAAGGTGCAGGCCGTCAACCCGGATCTCATCATCCTGGACAACATCATGCCCAAGCTCTCCGGCTGGGAGGTGACCCGACTCCTCAAGCACGACCCTGCCTACCGGCGCTACCGCAACACCCCCATCATCATGTTCTCCGCCATGAACGAGGTGAAGGACAGGATCGAGGGATTCGAACAGGGGGTGGACGACTACATCACGAAGCCGTTCAATTTCACCGAGGTCCTCGCCCGGATCCGCGCCGTGCTTCGCAGCCGCGAGCTCTCGCGCCAGCTGACCCGGCGGGAGAAGCGGATCGCGGTCGTGGAGTCTCTCAACAACTCGCTGGTCTTTTTCACCCAGCACATCCGCACCCCGATATCGGAGCTGCTGGCCCTCGCGGAAATGACCGACAGCGCGGATGCCTCCGGAGTGGAAAAGCTGCTTGCCCTGATCCGCAAGGAGGGCGGGGAGATCCTCGCCACGCTCGAGGGCCTGCAGGACGAGGTGACCGAGCTGCAGGGCCGGGGAGAGAAGCTCAAGCAGGGGGATCTCTCGGTCGCGGACCTGGAAAGGAAGCTGCGCAAGCACCTGCGGAACGGCAGGAAGCGGCAGGAGAAGCCCGCGCACACGACAGCGCAGGGGGCGGACGCATGATCACGGAAGAGAAGAAAAAGGTCCTCGAGCTCTTTGCAGAGGGTCGGAAATTCTATAAGCTCATGAAGTTCGAGGATGCACGTGACGCCTTCGCGCGGGCGTTGAAGATCGATCCTGAAGACGGCCCCTCGAAGGTATACCACGCGCGCTGCAAGCACTACATCGAGAACCCGCCTCCCGAGGACTGGGACGGCGTGTTCGTCATGAAGACGAAGTGACGGTATGGCGAAGAACGAAGATCACAAAGGCGTCGAGCGCATCACCACGACCCTCGGTCGGGAAACCGACTTCAACGGGGTCATGAGGTTCAAGGATTCGCTGAAGATCGACGGCGTATTCTCGGGTGAGATCGTGTCCACCGGTTTCCTCTACGTCGAGCAGGGCGCCTCCATCACCGCGAACATCCGCGTGGGGTCGGTCGTCGTGGGCGGGACCGTGAAGGGCAACATCGAGGCCACCGAAAAGCTGGAAATGCTCTCTACGGGAAAGGTTTTCGGGAACATCCGTACGGCCAAGCTGAAGATCGCCGACGGCGTGGTCTTCGAGGGCAAGTGCGAGATGATCAAGAACCCCCAGGCCGTCAATGTCTTCTCGGGACCCGTCGATCAGCTCAAAAAAAACGTCCAGAGTGTGTGAGCAGAAAACCGCCGTGATCATTTCGGCGGGGACGGAGTTGACCGAGGGCATCATCCAGGATGCCCACGTCCGCTACATTGCCAGCGAGCTCACTTCCCTCGGGTTCGCGGTGCGCCGCGGCGTGCAGGTGCCGGACGACATGGCGCTCTTTCGCGCCGAGCTCGCCCGGGCGATCGCCGATTCCTGCCTCGTGATCATCACCGGCGGGCTGGGGCCGACCTCGGACGATCTCACGCGCGAGATCGTGGCGGAGGCGGCCGGCGTGCCGCTGGATTTCCACCAGGAGGCGTGGAACGCCCTGCGAGCCCGCTTCGCGGGCCGGACCGTGTCCGAAGCGAACCGCAAGCAGGCGCTCGCGCCGCGCGGATTCGCCCTTCTGCCGAACCCGAACGGCACGGCGCCGGGCTTCCAGGGCACGCTCGGGGAGACGCTGGTCGTCGCGCTCCCCGGTCCTCCCTCGGAGCTTCGGCCAATGTTCACCCGCAGCGTGCTGCCCCTCGTTGCCGATCGTTTCGGGGCCGCCGCGGAGGCGGACGTTCTCTGGGGCACGGCGCTGATGGTGCCCGAGTCGAGCCTTGAGGAAGCCCTGCGAACAGGTGCCGGCGCGGACCCTCGGGTGCGGGGAGTGCGATGGGGCACCCGCGTGGACGAGGACCGGATCGTCTTCAGCCTCCGCGGCGGCCGCTCCGAGGAGCGGGCGGCGCTCTTCGATTCACTGGTGACCCGGCTGGGACCGATACGCATCCGCGGGGGCGAAACCCGCCCGGCGCAGCTTCTCACCGATGCGCTTCTCGCCCGGAATGCGCGGATCGCCCTCGCCGAGTCGTGCACGGGAGGGCTCATCGGCAAGTACATCACGGACCTGCCCGGAAGCTCGCGCGTGCTCTGGGGGGGATTCCTCGCGTATTCGAACGAGGCGAAAAAACGACTCCTCGGTGTCGGGGAGCATGTGCTGTCCGAACACGGCGCCGTCTCCGAGGAAGCGGTCCTCGAGATGGCGCGGGGCGCGGTGGAAGCGTCCGGTGTCGAGGCAGGGCTCTCCGTGTCGGGAATCGCGGGACCGGAGGGCGGCACGCCGGAGAAACCGGTGGGCACGATCTGGATCGCCGTGGCGCAGAAAGGCGGCGCGTGCGAGGCGCGCCTCTTCGGCTTTTCCGGTTCACGCGACATGATCCGACGCCGGACCGCCGTGGCGGGGATGCTCTTTGCGGAGGCGCGCCTCCTGGGCCGGGACTTCCTTGACACTCGGGCGAAGTGGTAATATATTTGCCTTCAAAGAGTACTTGACAGCCTTTCAGGGCCTGCGTGCATACACATCCGGAAAACGCGAATCTTTCTTGGACGACCGTACAGGATAAACGGAGCAACACAATGGGAACGAACGATCAGGACAACGATTCTCCCCCGCCTCCCGTCGAACAACCACGTGACGTGGAGCTGACCAACGACTCGCTGCTCAACGGGGAGAACGGTGACCAGCAACCTCTGAGATCGGGGCAGAATCGCGGGGATGGTCAGGTATTCCGGGGCAAGAGGCGCATTGCGCGCCGCAAGATCCGCGTGGAGCTGATCAAGGAACCGGCAATGGGTCCCGAAGAGCGGGGGGATGTCCCGGCGGAGGAAGGCGCGGCGGAAACCAGCAGCGCGCCGATCGCGCCGCTGCCCCCGGGGAGCCTCCCGATGACCGGGGCCGCCTACGCGGCCGCCGCGGCTCCGGCGAGCGCCGGCGCCGTCGGCACGAACGGGGATGCCGCGTCGAAGGACAAGCTTCTCACCCAGAGCGACAATCGGCTCCATATCAACGACCTGAGCCAGATGGGCATGCCGGACCTGCGCGGCCTCGCCTCGAAGATGGGCGTCAACCACGAAGCGCTGGTCTCGATGAAGAAGCAGGAGATCATCTTCCAGATCCTCAAGGGCCACACGGAACGCGGCGGGGTCATCTACGCCTACGGCGCCCTGGAGATCCTCCCCGACGGGTACGGGTTTCTCCGCTCGCCCAACTACAGCTACCTGCCCGGACCGGACGACATTTACATCTCTCCCTCGCAGATACGGCTGTTCAACCTCAAGACCGGCGACACGGTCGCGGGCCAGATCCGGTCCCCGAAGGAGGGCGAACGGTTCTTCGCCATGCTGCGCGTGGAAACGGTGAACTTCGATCCCCCGCTGGTCGCGCAGACCCGGGTTCCCTTCGACAACCTCACCCCGTTGTACCCGGACGAGATCCTGAACCTGGAGACCTCCACGGAGGAGATTTCCACGCGCCTGATCAACCTGTTCGACCCGATCGGCAAGGGGCAGCGCGCCCTCATCGTTTCCCCCCCGCGCACGGGGAAGACCATCCTCTTGCAGAAGATCGCCAACGCCATCACGACGAACCACCCCGAGGTGTTCGTCATCGTCCTGCTGATCGACGAGCGGCCCGAAGAGGTCACGGACATGCAGCGCAACGTCAAGGGGGAGGTGGTGTCCTCGACCTTCGACGAGCAGTCCACCCGGCACGTCCAGGTGGCGGAGATGGTCATCGAGAAGGCCAAGCGCCTCGTCGAGCACAAGCGCGACGTGGTGATTCTCCTGGACTCGATCACCCGTCTCGCCCGCGCGTACAACCAGACCGTCCCCACCTCGGGGAAGATCCTTTCGGGCGGCGTTGACTCCAACGCGCTGCACAAGCCGAAGAGGTTTTTCGGCGCGGCGCGCAACATCGAGGAGGGCGGGAGCCTCACCATCGTGGCCACGGCGCTGATCGAGACCGGCAGCAGGATGGACGAGGTCATCTTCGAGGAGTTCAAGGGCACGGGCAACTCGGAGGTGATACTGGATCGGAAGCTCTCCGACCGCAGGCTCTTCCCTGCCATCAACATCAAGAAGTCCGGCACCCGCAAGGAAGAGCTTCTGCTCACGGAGGAGCAGCTGCAGAAGATGTGGGTCCTGCGCCGGGTGATCAATCCCATGGAGGACCAGGAGGTCCTCGAGCTGCTGATTGACAGGCTGAGGAAAAGCAAGAATAATGAGGCTTTCCTTAAATCCATGAACACATCCGCTGTGACAGACGCGTAGCCCCACCGCGCGGATGCGCGGTGTTGGAAGGCGAGGCCCGACGAGCGCATGGATGCGCGGAAGGAGGGCCGCAGCCATGGCTGACGACGGGCAGCACGATTCCACACAGGAGGTTATGACCATGAAAACCGACACCCACCCCACATACCAGCTCACGACCATCACCTGCGCCTGCGGGAACGTGATCCAGACCAAGTCCACGTCGAAGGACATCAAGGTGGAAATCTGCTCGAAGTGCCACCCCTTCTACACGGGCAAGCAGCACCTGGTCGACACCGCGGGACGCGTGGAGCGCTTCAAGAAGCGCTACAACATCAAGGGCTGAGCGTAGCGAAGCACTTGAGGGTGAGCAGGCCCGAAGGGCCTGCACCACCCGCGGGATAGGCGAAGCCTATCTACCGAAACCGTTGAGCGGGCATTAGGCCGCACAACAGAAAAGGATAGGCGAAGCCTATCTACCGAAACCGTTGAGCGGGCTTCGGCCCGCACAACAGAAAAGGCTAGAAACCATTCCGGCGGCCGAGGACTTCGGCCGCCAGTTTTTTCATCCCCTCCCAGTGAGTCCCTCTCCAGAAGACCCTGCCGCAGCCCGGGCAGCGTGAGAACTCCGTGCACGTCTCCGCGACGGCGGGAGGCAGATGGTCGAGAACGGAGACTCTGCTGACTCGTGCGAGGGCGGTGTTGCACGCCATGCACCGTCCGAACATGCGCACCTGCCCGGCGAGGTCGAATCTCGTGAGCACCTCGGCAAGCTGTGCACGCGGCGCGAGAGATCTCACCAGGTACCCATGGGTGACGGCGCGCCTCTTCAGGAGTCCCCTGTCCCTGCTCAAAACGATCCTTCGCTCCACGCGCGCGGCGCTCACGATGAGCTCGTCGCCCCGGTCGTTCCCATACGCGGTGTCGAACCCCATCATTCTCAGGAGCCGGGCGAGCTTTCCGAGATGGACGTCAGCCGAAAATCGGACCTCCCGAAGGGGCGCGGACCTCACGCGCGAGACCGGGCCGATGTCCCACGATTCGAAGACCGGGTACACGCTCAGCCTGTCGCCCTCGATCAGCTGCCGGGAGAAATCGGCAGATTCACCGTTGACCAGGACAAGGTCGACCTCGGTGTGAGGGACGCCCAGGTTCTCGATGACCGCCTTGGTCGTGCTCCCCGGCGGCACGTCGACGGAAAACGACCGCTTCTTCCTCTCTTTGGGGAGAAATTGATTGAGCTCCTCGTAGAAGCGGACGGTCACGGAGGGCATCGTCGATCACCGACAGACAAGTATCGCGGTATGTCCGCGTTTTCGCTATGGTGTGTCGAGGGACTCAGCAGTTCATGACAGGGCTCTACCGGGCAGTCAAGGTAACGGCGGGTAGCTCCCGTTGCGCAGGCCGTCCTGATCGACACGGACGAAACGCACACCGAGCACACCGCACAGCATCGCCAGATCCGCCGCGCAATGGCCCGGAACAAACACCCAGTGCTGGCTCACGCCGATCTCCACGACCCTGCGGGAGAACTCCCCGACCGACATCGCCGGTCGGAACAGCACGTGGCAGTTGCCCTCCATTTTCGCCGGCCCCGGAAGCGACTCGCCTTCGACACAGCACCAGCGAAGGCCCTCGCCGTCCCACACGGAGTTGACAGAGGTGACCGGGCCGGGCCTGTACTTGAAGCAGCTCGCGGCACCCGTGAACGGGTCGGAGTTCTCGTATTCCACGTCGCGGATGACCCGCACCGGGACGCGGGGGTCAGCGTTCGCCGTGTCGTGGTAGCCGGCGTGGCCCATCAGGAACGCGTTCGATTCGTAGTCGGCGGAGAGCGGCTCCGTGTAGAACGGGGACTCCCCCGTGAACAGCCGCAGGGCGAGCATCGCGGTGGCGGCGCCCACGTCGGCCTCCATCGACACCACGGCGCCGGACGAGGACAGGGCAGGATTGCACAGGCAGGGGCGCATGCCGAAGCTCGCGTGCATTTCGGCGATCACGTCGTTCATTGCCAACCCGAAGAGGCGCTCTTCCCGCATGACCCGCTCGATCGCGATCGCGTAGCGGATGCCTTCCAGGAGGTTCCTTTCATCGACCTCGATCCGCGCACCGCCGCGCACCATCGCCTCGCGGAAAGCCGCCACTTCAGCCGGAGCGGACTCGGCGGCGCACCTCCGAAGCCTCTCCAGTTCCAGGTGTCGCAGCTGGACTCCGTAGCGAGCCCGCAGGCCGAACTCGTCCACCCAGGTCGCGGACATGTGCTCGCAGGGAAACGGGAGCACACCGATGCGCGAATGGCGTAATATGCGGCGCACAGCCATGGCGCGCGCCAGAGACCCGATCTCGTGGAACACGGAAGGGTCTTCCGCGTGACCGGCCACCGACCAGAAGACCCGCCTTTCGCGCTTCAACATCCCCGACAACTGCATCGTACAGACGGCACCCGAGCCCCGAAGCATGACCTGGAAGGGAACGACATCGGGGAGCGAGGGCCCCGGCGAGTAGGTCCACAGGACGAGGGGGAGGTCCTTCAGGTGCGCCAGCGCGGCGCGCGGGATTGCATCCTCGCACCACATCAAGGGAGCAAGGAGGACCCCATCGACGCCCGCCGCGAGAATCCGTCGTGCGGCTTTCTCCGCATCGTCGGTCGAAAAAAGGACCCCGTCGTAGATGGGATCCGCGAACTCCTCCAGTCTCTCGACGACTGCGGCTCCGGCCCGGGCAACTTCCCGCGTCGTGTCCGAGCCGGATCCCTGAAGGCCGACGTCACGGAACCACCCGGAGGTGACAAGCAGGACGCCAAGGCGGGGACGCGCGCCCGCGCTGCCACTCGGCCCCGTGCTCATGCCACCTTCACCCATGCCCGCTTCCGATTGGATTCCACGACCGCCTTGAGGATCCGCATCTCCTCGTAGCCCGTGCGGAATGTCGGGCGGGGCAGCGCCCGGGTCGGTTCCCTGCCTCCCGCCTTCACGACGTCATAGAAGTCGCGCATGAGGTTCAGCATGGCGTCATGGTAGCCCAGCGGGTGGCCGGTGGGAAGCGAGGCGTAGGAAGCAGTCTCTGGAGACTGGAGGACGGGGCTCTCGATGAGCGTTTCATTCGGGGCGTCGCGATGCCCGATCCACAGCTCGTTCGATTTCTTGTGATTCCAGGCGTAGGAGAGTGTGCTGCCGTAGACTTGGAACTCCGTGTCCGACTTTCTCCCGATCGCGGCCTGGCTGGTCGTAAACGAGCCGGGAGCTCCATTGTCCAGACGGAAGAGAATCGCCGCGTAGTCTTCCAGCTCGATTGTCACCTCCTCGAACGGGACGTCGGTCACCCTCTCAAAGGCGAGGACCTGCCGGGCGGGTTTCTTCCGCACGGGAATCAGCGTGGCGAAATCCGCCATGACATCGGTGACGTGCAGTCCGGTGGCGAACTGCACAAGGTCGAACCAGTGGCTTCCCAGGTCCGCGGAAATGTTTGAATCACCGCTTTCGGCCCGAGTGAGCCTCCACGTGTAATCGGTGTCCGACGAGAGCCAGTCCTGGAACCACGTCCCCGTCGCCATGCGGACAGAGCCGGCGTCTCCACGGCGCACGTGGAGCGCCATCTCCAGCACGACAGGGTAGTAGCGGTAACAGAAATTGATCCCCGTGACGATGCCCTTCTTCTCGGAAAGCTCCGTAAGCTCCTTCGCCTGGTCCAGCGTCATCGCAAGGGGTTTCTCCGACAGGATGTGCTTCCCCTTTTCGATGGCCGCCTTGTTCATGGGGAAGTGCAGGCTGTTCGGCGAGCAGGTGTGGATCACGTGGATCGATGGATCGGACAGGATCTCCGTGTAGTCCCTGTAGACCTTCTCGATGTTGTACTTTTCCGCTGTCTTTCGCGCCAGGTCGGGGTTGGCGTCCGTGACGCCCTTCACCGTGATTCCACTGATGCGGCGGAGGGCCTCGATGTGCACCGGGCCGATGTAGCCCGTTCCGATGACCGCGACGTTGATCATGGCCGCCACCCCCGTGCCTTTCCTACATGCTCTCTTTGAGCGCCTTGGTGAACTCCTTCACCTTCTGGTCGATCTCCGCGTCGGTGGAATGCGGGTGGATGCCGAAGGCCGAGCCCAGCCCCCGGTCCACGACTCCCACCGAGATATTGATCGCCCGGCCCAGAATGTCGTCCGTTCGCGGCAGCATTCCCTTCTTGTACTCCTGCTGGCAGGGGTAGCAGGAGCAGTTGTACGGGCAGCCGTGCTCCGTAATCATCTTCTTGCCCAGGATCTGCTCCATGTTGTTGTACACGTGCCAGCCGGACTTCGACACCGTCGTCGTGTTGAGCTTCGTTGCCAGCTTTTCGGCGGCATCGGCCCGGGGGAGGATGACGGTGAGGAGGGTGTTGCACTCGCCCGCCGCGTCGTTGAGCTTCCTGAAGGAGAGTCCCGGTATTCCCTGGATCTGCGACTTGAACCTGGCCTTGATCTCTCGCAAACGCGCGATGATTTCGTCCAGCCTTCTGAATTGGGCGATGAGAACAGCGCCGGTGATCTCGTTCATTCGGTAGTTCTGGCCGATGATGGACCGGTTGCCGACCTCGACGCCGGACCGACTGGGGAAATGACCCTGGTCGTGGTAGCCGAAAGCGCGGAAGTACAGCTCGTCGTCGTCGGTCACTACCATGCCGCCGTCACCGGCGTTGATGGTCTTGAAGATGTTGAAGGAATACGCCCCGATCCGCCCCATCGTGCCGAGCCGCTTTCCCTTGTAGCTTCCGCCAAAGGCCTGCGCCGCGTCCTCGATGAGGATCAATTTGTGCTTCGACGCGATGGCCGAAAGGGCATCGATATTGCAGGGGTTGCCGAGCATGTGCACGGCCATGATCGCTCTTGTCCGCGGTGTGATCCTGCGTTCGACGTCCGCAGGGTCCAGTGTGAGGCTTTCGTCGATCTCAGCGAGCACGGGAACCGCGCGGGCGACGATGATGGAGGACATCGACGCGATGAAGGTGTATCCGGGAACGATCACCTCGTCTCCCGGACCTATCCCGAGCGCAGAGAGAGCAGTGATGAGTGCTGAGGTCCCGGAGCTGACGGCCAGCGCGT
>JBEKXR010000099.1:0-10061 GCA_049511935.1 Spirochaetia bacterium
CGCTCTCTGCCTCGACGGCCTGGCGAACATCCGTCCTCTTCAGCAGCGCGGACTCGACCAGGGACACGTCTTCGGCAGGGGCTGGGCCCGGACCGAAGGTGCCGCTCAAGGCGATCTCGGTCGACGGGGCGAGCCCGGTGAGCTGCCTCAGCGCGATTTTCTGCTTCTGAAATTGGCTCTCGATGTCCGCGCGCTGGCTCTGAAGTGCCGCCATCCGGACCTGGGTGCTCAGGTCTTCCAGGCGGGTCGCGGAACCGGTCTCCTCTCGCACCAGGATCACCTGCAGGTGCTGCTGGAGGTTTTCGTACTGCGCATCCAGCGCCTTGCCCTGTTCCTGAAGGAAGAGGGCGGTATAGAAGACCTGGGCCGCCTGGTAGGAGATCATCGTCGTCACCTGGTCCACACCGATCCGCGCCGCGGCAAGCCCGCTCTCCGCCAGCTTGACCTGCACGTCCCTCTTTCCGAACTGGGTGATCACCTGGTTGAGGCCGAGACCGAAGTCCCAGTTGTTGAGGGGGACCAGGGAGAAAGGCGCGGTGAGGAGCGCCTGGTACTGACCGGCTTGCGATACCAGACTGGGAGGAAGCAGGGACGCAATGCTGAAGCTCTCGTCCGAAAGCCTGGTGTACGACGCCGTCCCGCTCACCGTCGGGTAATACTGGCTCTGGGCTTCACCGACACGGGCTCGCGCCGCTTCCTCGGCGGCCAGAGCCTGCTGGATCAGGGGCTGGTTCGTCCTTGCCCGGGCCACCGCCTGTTCCACGGTCAGGGTCACTCCGGCCGCGGCGTCCGCTCCCGCCGCGAGTGAAACCAGGAGAAGCGCTGCGGCGATCGAGAAGACCCTTGCCCTCATCGCGAGCATCGAGCTCCCGATCATTGGGCCACCTCCATCCCGTCCACCAGCGCGCTGACGTTGGAAATCGCAACCGTTTCGGAGGCGGCGAGCCCCGAGATCACCTGCACCTCGGAGTCGCTGCGGGGCCCAAGGTCGACGTTTTTCGCATGCACCCTCCCCTCCGACACAACGAAGACGCTGGCGCGCCCATCCTGACTGTCCGCCACCGCGCTCAGGGGGATGAGGATCCCCTCGCCACCAGTCCAGGTGAAGGACGCCTTGGCCGTCATGCCGGCAAGAAGCTTCCCGTCGTTCTTCAGGCTCACGACGACGGGAAAGTACTGACCGGTGGCTGCCGCAATAGGCCCGACCTGCTCGACCCGACCCACGTAGCTGTTCGTCGACAACGCGTCCACGACCACGTTCACCCGGCCGCCCACCGGGATGCGGACCACGTCGTCCTGGGAAACGTTGCCCTGGAGCTTGAGAGTAGCCACGTCGGCAATGGAGAGAAGGGGCGTGCTCATTGAGGTGATCTCTCCGGGGTTGATGTTGCGGTTGGTGACGATCCCACTGATGGGGCTGGTGATCGTGCTATTGGAGATCTGCACCTTGATGAAGTTCACCTGGGCCTCCGCCTGGGCGAGTCCGGAGCCGGTGATCGTCTGGTACTGGCGGTTTGAGTTGTCAAACGCGGTCTTCGCCAGGTCCAGCTTGGTCTGCGCGTCATCGAGCTGGCTCCGTGTGACCACCTTGGTGTCCAGGAGCGTTTTCGTCCGTTCATAGGATCGCTGGGCCATCTCCAGGTTCAACCGCGCGGTCTCCGTCCCACTCTTCACCTGCACGGCCTGGTCCCCCACGCCTGCGGCCGCCGCCTCGGCGACGGCGAGCTGGGCGTTCAGCTCCCTGGTATCGATCTGGACCAGGAGCTGCCCGGCTGTCACCCTGTTGCCGACGTCCGCGGTGACCGTCGTGGCGATTCCGGCCATCTTTGCGAAAATGTTCACCGTGTGATTGGGCACCAGGACACCAGAGAACTCGACGGTCCTCACGATCCTGCCCGGATGTGCGGGCGCTGTTTTCACGCTGATGCGCGGCGCGTATTTCGGCGCGCAGCCCAGGAGCCCGATCGCAAGGACCGCGGCCGCGGCGAGGGCTCCCCACTGTGCTGTTCGAGCTTTCACTCTCTCACTCCTTGTTCGTTTCGTTGACCGAGATCCTGATCGACGCGTTCATTCCGACCATGAGCCGTGCGTCCCCCTGGTCCAGGATGCCTACCTTGATCGGGATGACCTGCACGACCTTCGTGTAGTTGCCCCCGCTGTTCTGCGCGGGCAGAAGGGAAAATGTCGACGAGGTCGCGCGGCCGATGGTCTGCACGCGGCCGTGGAACGGCCTGCCGGAAAACGCGTCCACCGACACGTCCACGACCTGGCCGACCTTCACCCGCGTGATGTCTCCTTCCTTGATGTTCGCGCTGAAATAGAGGTTGTCGGTATCCGCGATCATGGCCAGAGACATTCCCGGGGCGGCAAGCTCCCCGACGACGCCGGTGGAAAGGATCACCTGGCCCCCTATGGGCGCCTTCAGCACCGCTTTCTCCGCAACGACCCCCGCCACGGAGCCCATGGCCTGCGGGTTCAGGGCGCCCGAGGTGAGTGCCGAGCCCAGGTCCTGCCGGCCGAGCACATCGTCCTTGGCGACCATGTCGCCTTCCTTGACGCGCCACTCCAGCAGCTTGCCGACGATCTCGGGGCTCACCGAGATCACGTCCGCCGCCACCCGCGCATCATCCGTGGACACGTAGCGGGCCCCCTGGTACCAGTACCAGCCCACGATGCCGGCAACGGCCACGACGGCAATTGCAAGGACAATGACGATGATCGTTTTTCGTGACATGAATGTTCCTTCCTTGTGAGCTGCGGGGAACGGGCCCCCGGCTATTCGGCCACCGCTCCTCCGCGCGTCGCGGCCGCCTTGCCCTTCTTCAGGAAGAAGGCGGGAATGACGGCGACGACCGTGAAGATCGCGGTGATGATGAACACGTCGTCGATGGCGTCGACAAACGCGGTCTTTGCCGCCATTCCCTGGAGGAACGCGAGCGCCATGCCGCGCCCCCTCGTGCCTCCCCCCATCAGCGCGCCGGCGTGGGCCAGGGCGCTCATTGCCGCATGATTCGCGGGGTTGACGGTCCATGCGAGCCAGTCCTCGTGAAGGACCTGGCGGGTCGTGAGCACCGTGGTGAGCACGGCGATCCCGAAGGAGCTGGACACCCTCCCGATGATGTTCGTGATCGCCGAAGCCCGGCCGATCAGCTGGGTGGGGATGTCCACCATCGCCGCGGTCTGAGCCGGCATGTTGGCCAGGGGCATCACGAAGCCGCGCAGCATCGTCCACGCGATGATCGTCCCGGTGGCGGTGGCGAGGTTCAGGTAGTGGAAAAGCCAGGATATGAGGATCAGCATGAGAATGCCCGAAAGCGCGAGGGGCCGGGGGCCGATCTTGTCGAAGAGCCTGCCGACAACCGGCATCATCAGTCCTGACACGAGCGCCCCCGGCATCATCAGGAGCCCCGTCTCCATCGCCCCCAGCCCGCGGAAGGTCTGCAGGAACAGCGGCAGGAAAAAAAGCCCGGAAAACATGACGATATTCGTGACGATGACCATGAGGTTTGCCATGGTGAAGGACCTGTACTTGAAGACGCGCAGATCGAGGAGCGGATTATCGGCAGTGAGCTCGAGATAGATGAACAGCACGAAGGCGAAAAAGCTTGCGACGAAGAGGAGAACAGTCGGCTCCGCGCCCCAGCCCCAGTCCGCGCCCTTCGTGAGGGCGAGCAGGAGGCAGAACAGCCCTCCCGCGGAGGTGATGCCGCCCGCGATGTCGAGGCGCCCCGGGTGCTTCGATTGGAACTCCGGCAGGACGAAGAGGGAAAGGAGAATTCCGATCACGCCGACCGGCAGGTTGATCGTGAAGATCCAGCGCCAGTCCACGTACTCCACCAGGTAGCCGCCCAGCGTGGGGCCGATTGCAGGGGCGACCAGGATGGAGATGCCGAAAATGCCCATGGCGCTGCCGAACTGGCTCCGGGGGACCATGCGGAACATCATGGCCATGGTCGTTGGCATGATCATCCCCCCGCCGACGGCCTGGATGACCCGGGCGAAAACGAGTGTGTTGAAGCTCCAGGCGAGGCTGCAGAGCATCGAACCCACAACGAACACGCCCATGGACGCAATGTACAGACGCTTGAAGCCGATCCGGTCGCCCAGCCATCCCGAGAAGGGAACCACCACGCCGAGGGCGAGCATGTAGATCGTGCTCACCCACTGGACCTCGGAGGGCCCGACGTTGAACACGTTCATGATCGTGGGGATGGCCACGTTCACGATGCTCGTGTCCAGGATGGACATGAACGCGCCGATGAGCGCCACGAGGACGGGAGCGATCCAGTGGGACATGGGCCGCTCGTCCGGCTCCGCGTCATGTGCCACAACCGCGCCAGGTTCGCCTAGCCGGGGTCCTGTCTTGTCGCTCATTTGTCGCTCTCTTCCTGCTCGAGGCACTCCAGGACGCTTGCGAGGTCGCCGCCCAGCCGCTCTCGAGTGTTTTGCGGGAGGCTGCGGAAGGCCTTCTCCAGGGTGCGCGAGCTTGCATGGCGGAGGCTGCGGACCAGCTCGCCGAGCTTCTCGGTTCCCTTCATTACCACTGCCCGACGGTCGTCGGGGTCGCGGTCCCGTTCCAGCCAGCCGCCATCGACCAGGCGGTCGAGCATTCCGGTGAGTGTGCTCGGGGGGACGCCGAGCTCCTCGGCAAGCGCGGTCACGCGGCGCGCGCCGGCGTGATGCGCCTTCCAGAGCACGACCATCTCCGTGATCGACAGGCCCTCCGTCTGGGCGAGGGGCGCGAGGCGCTTCCCGATCTTCCTGTTGATGTTCCAGAGAAGCTCGACCAAGCCGATCTCATTCATGCGTGTCTCCCTGTGAGGGCGATTTATTCGAAACAGCAATATTCGGTAAAATAATATTCGCTTCCGAATTAGTCAAGAGAGTCCAGCTTAAAGATATCATCACCGGCAACGCTATTGGCCGAGACCCGCAATGGTCTCCTGAGCGTTCTTAAGATCGTTATTCTGGCTCAGGGTAAGGCTGGAGACGCTCTGGAGCTTCGAGATCACGAACTGGCAGAGCTGGCGCCCCTCGGCGCGGTCCGAGATCGGCGGGATTGGGACGATCCCTTCGTAGGAAAAGTTCCTTTCGACTGGGTCGTTCGTCGTGTTGAACTTCCGCGCCTCGTTCGCCTGCTCCTGAACGCGTTTTGCGCTGGACCAGTTCCGCTTTGCCAGATGGCGCGCGAGCTGAATCGAGTAGTCGAGCGGGACATCACGCTCGGCACCGTCCGAGACCTCCTCCGTGCTGGCATCGAGGGCCTTGCGGCCAAGAGAGACCGCCCATACCACGTTGCCAAAGGCAAAAGGCCATCCCGGGACCTGCTCATAGAGCTGACCGAGGACATACCAGGGACCACTCAATCGCGGGTCAGACTTTGCAGCCGTAACAAGAAGTTTGCGCATCATTTCCGCCTGGGAAAGCGAGGCGGAGGTTCCACACGCTTGTTCCTGCCGCCCGATGTTGCACGCCTTCAAGTAGTAGCCCATGGGATTGTTCGGATCGAGGGAGATCGCCGTGTCCGCGTAGGATTCTCCCCTCTTGTAGAGGGGGAGTAATGAATCGGTGGATGCGCCAGCGTAGCGGCGAATGTCGGTGTCGAGGATGGTATCCCTCGACAGGCGCCAGTAGATCTGGGCGCGCTCCTGGTCGGTTTTTGCTGCCGGAAGCATCTCCATGAGGAGGTGGAAGCTGTCCATGTTCCCGTTGGCGAAGCTCAGATCGTCCGAGCGCTCCAGATAGTCGGGCTGCGCCTGTAGCACGGGAAGGGCCAGCGTGAGGAATGCGCAGACAGCCAGCAGCTTGTTCATTATGATCCCCCTTCGGGCGAACGTGATCACTGACTTGTCCCTCACAGCGAACTCGACTCTGGGGGCTTGTGGGCCACCGGCGGCTGACACACTCGTCTGCACGGCCAACCGAAGTGCCCCAACCCTATCCGGGCACCCGGACAGAGCGGCTTCACCTTGAGCATCTCCACGGCATCGAGAACGATGACCAGGAGCTTCAGCAAATCTTCACCTCCTCCTCATCGAAAGCCCGGACCATGTCCTGCACGGACGTGGAGGAGACGATCTTCTCAATGAATGCTGTGCTCTTGATGAGCCTGGCGATCCGCGCGAGGGCCTTCAGGTGCAGGCTGTGCTCCAGACGGTTACGCATGAGCAGGAAAACGACCTGGGTGGGCTTGCCGTCGAAGGAACCGAACTCGAGGCCCCAACCTCGCCAACCTTGTTCTTCATTTCCGCCAAACGAACGGGTCCAACTGATTCGAAAACGAATATTTCGTAACAGTTCCATTCGAGAATGTAGTAGCTCCTCAAGCATTTGTCAAGCATAATTAATTCTAAAACGTAATATTCTTAAATACAAAATTCGGTTTCGAAATGGCCAGGAAGACAGGGGCTGGCGCACACGCCGGCGGGCTAGAAAAACATCTTGATCGCGGCCGCCAAGGTGAGGACCTGCACGGCGATCATGAAGGCCTTCGCGGGGATTCTTTTCGCGAGATACAGCCCCGCGAACACCCCGGCCACGACCCCTCCCGCCAGGACGGCATCGAAGGTGAGGGACTGCGCCGTGATCAGGCCGAGGTTCACGCTGAATGGGACCTTCAGCCAGTTGAGAATGAAGAAGTACCACGCGCTGGTGCCGTTGAACTCCTCCTTGGGAAGCCGCATGGACAGGAGGTAGATCATGGTGACGGGGCCCGGCGCGTTTGCGATCATTGTCGTTGCCCCGGAAAGGAAACCCGCGGTGGCGATGGCTCCCATGACGGAGCGCATCTGCTGGTCGTCGATCCTGCCCATGGCAAAGTAGCCGGCCACGATCCCCGCGACTGCCCAGGGCAGGAGGCGCACGAGGTGCTTCCAGGAGCCGTGACGGCGCCAGAAGATCACCGCGAAGGCATCAGCGGTGATGAGCAGGGGGAGCAGTGCGCCGGTGGAGATTCGCGCGGGCAGGACCTCGGCGAACAGGGGCGCGAGGAGGATCCCCAGGGCGGGGATGCCCGTCTTGGCGAGGCCGGTGAAAAGGGCGGTGACGGAGGCCAGCACCCACTTGCCGGCTGACAGAGCGTAGATTCCATGCATCGTGGATGCTGAATGCCGGATTCGAGGGACGCGGTCCCCTATTCTCCCGGCGAACCCATTGTGTATTCTAGCCATGAAGTTTGCACAAGGAGGCAATTCGCGCATGAGCCCGGTGAGCCGCATGACCCTCGAAGATGCCCCCGGGGGACTGCACTGCGACATTCCCGTCATCCCGGGAACATCCGCCGGCATCTCCCTGGCCGCAGCCGGCGACATGGCGCTCTCCCGGCACCGAACCCTGCCCTGGCGATCGAGGCTCCTGGTCCAGCGGGGCATTCGACCGGAGCGGCTGTACGGGCTTCGGCAGGTCCACTCGCGCCGCGTCCAGCTCATCGATGAGCAGCCGGCGGACGAAGCGGCAGCCATCGAGGCCGACGGGCTTCTCACGATGAGGACGGACGCGGTTCTTTCCATCACGGTTGCCGATTGCCTGCCGATATTCCTCGCCGACCGCGGGACAGGCGCATTCGGCATCGTGCATTCCGGATGGAGGGGAACCGGAGTCGTGCGGGAAGCACTCACTCTCATGGCATCTCGATTTGGATCGCGACCCGCCGAAATTGCCGCCGTCATCGGTCCCGGGATCGGCGCCTGCTGCTACACCGTGCCGGAAGAGAGGGCTGCGCGGTTCGCGGCCGAGTACGGGCACGAGACGGTCCTGAGAGATGAGAAAGGCACCCCCCGGCTGGATCTTCGCGCAGCCAACATCACTCTGCTTCAGGACGCGGGAGTGGAGGAGATCCGGGTCGTGACCGACTGCACGAGCTGTTCGGAGAAGCTTGGGTCTTTCCGCCGGCAGGGTCCCGCGGACTATACCCTGATGCTCGCATGGATCGGACGGCACGGCGCGCGGGCAGGCAATTGAGCAGCCTCATGTTTTCCATTCGACGAATGAGCACCGATGACAAGCCGGCTCTCCTGGAAATCGCCTCCCGGATCTGGGAAGGGTCCGACTACCTCCCCGGCGTTTTCGACGAGTGGGTCACGGACACGCGCGGGGAGTTCGCCGCGGTGCTCCTGGACGGCAGGCTCGTGGGCTGCGGGAAGCTCACGTTTCTCACCGACACCGACGCGTGGCTGGAGGGATTGCGCAAGGATCCGCGGGTGCCCGAGACCGGTCTTGGCCGCGCCGTGGCCGGGCATTTCCTCACGCTCCTTGCCGCCCGGCGGGATCTCACGTCCGTGCGCTTCTCGACCTACGTGAAGAACCGCGCGTCGATCGTCACGAACGAGCGCCTGGGCTTCCGGGTCCGCACGGTGCTGTCCGTCAAGAGATGGCAGGGATCCCGGATCGATCTCGCGGGGCCAGGAATGCGGGAGCGCGCCGCCCGGTCCGCTTCGCGCATGGAGGTGGGCACGATCCGCGACGAGCGCGTGATAGTCGACTTCCTCCAGCGTTCGGGCTACTTCGAAGGGACTCAAGGGCTCATGGTCGAGGGCTGGCGGGTGTTGCCCTTCACGGCGGCGCGCTTTGTCGAGCGATATGGACAGACCGGGGCGTGCCGCGGGGCATCCCGAGGCGACGGCCTTGCGGGGCTGGCCGCGCGGGTCAGCGTCAGGCGGCCGGGAAGGACGGGAGTGAAACTTGTCTTTCTCGATGCCGCGGACGATGACACCGCCGGCGCCCTGCTCGACGATGCCTTCCGAGGCCTTGCCGAGACTCACGGAGAGGGAGCCGAAGAGGGTGAGACCTGTGAGATCGAGTGGATTGTGCCGCCGGGAGAGCGGTTCAGGAGGTGGAGCGGCAGTCACGCCCTTGCCAGCTGGGAACAGGAGGATGATTTCCTCGTCTACGAGCTGCCGCTGGAAACGCTCGGCAGATATGCGGCCGACGAAAAAGGGGACCGGCAATGACATGGCAGAAGGAGATTTCTCTGCAGACCTCGGGTCACCGCGACATCAGGGACCTCACGTCAGAAGTATCGCGGCTCGTCGGGGGCTCCGGGATCACCACCGGCATCGCTCACGTATCCGTGGTGGGCAGCACCGCTGCCGTGGGCGGGATCGAGCTGGAGCCCGGCCTTGCCCGCGACCTGCCCGAGATTCTCGACCGGCTCGTGCCGCCCAGCCGCTCGTACGGGCACGAGCAGGCCTGGCACGACGGCAACGGGCACTCCCACCTGCAGGCGACCATTCTCGGACAATCCATCAGCGTGCCCGTGTCCGGTGGAAAGCCCGTCCTGGGAACGTGGCAGCAGATTTTTCTCCTGGAATGCGACGTGAAGCCGCGTCGACGAACAGTCGTTGTCACAGTGACGGGGGACTAGAACCCCAGTATTCCCGCCAGCTCCCCGAGCGTCGTGATCGTGAAGTCGGCGACTGGCTCCGTCGGCGGCGCGGCGCCAGGAATCCGCGCCTGCGGCGCGATGCGGCCGTTGGTGAGAAGCACGGTCGGCGCCCCCGCGGCCTTTCCCGCCGCAATGTCGAACACGAAATCCCCTACCACGAGAAGCTCCCGAGGGGCCACCCCGAGCTGCCGCGCCGCGCCGAGCACGCCGTCCGGGTGCGGCTTGGGCCGGCCCTCGCTCTCCCTGGTGACGATGACCTGGAAGTCCTTTTCCGAGATTGCCCTGAAGTTCTTCAGGGATTCCGTGATGGACGAGCGCGTGTTTCGGGTGAGGATTCCGAGTCCCATGCCGTGACTCGTGAGCATTCGGACCATCTCTTCGGCGCCCTCGTTCGGAACCGACGCCCGGGCCGCGGCCATTTCGAAATCGGCAAGGATCTTCCTCTTGATTGTTCGCTCTTCCTCGGTCGGAAGCGCGTCGATGTATTCCAGGATCAGGGTGCCGGGCGGACATCCGATGGCGCTTCGGAGCGCGGGGAAATCCAGGGCATCGGGGTGGGTGAGCGTTCCGTCGAAATCGAAGAGGACCGCGAGAAAAGGGCCGGCAGGAGGGTACGGCACCTACAGCCCCGCTTCCTTCTTCAGCACATCGACCATGTCCGTACGCTCCCAAGTGAAAT
>JBEKXR010000100.1:0-10038 GCA_049511935.1 Spirochaetia bacterium
GACGACGGGCTGAACGAGTTGCTGGCAAAACTGAAAGACGCCGACGGGATACTGCTCGGTTCCCCCACATACACTTCTGACGTTACCCCCGAGATGAAGGCATTCATGGATCGCGCTGGCAGAGTATCAAGCGCGAACGGAGGCTTCTTTGTTCGCAAGGCGGGTGCAGCTGTTACGGCGGTAAGGCGGGGTGGAGCGGCACACAGCCTGGACTCTATGTACCACTGGCTTCACATTCAGCAGACCTATATCGTCGGGTCGAGCTATTGGAACATGGTCTATTGCAGGGAAGTCGGTGAAGCCGCAAAAGATGAGGAAGGGATCAAGACCATGAAAACCTTGGGACAGAATATGGCCTACCTTCTTGAGCGCCTCAAAAAGTAGTTCGCAAGAGACGTTGAGCGAACTTAGCACCTACACTGTAAGAGAAAGCCCACGCGCCAAGCATGTGAGGCTCATGCTGTCACTCCAAGACGGCCTCGTAGTTGTCGTGCCTATGGGATTCGACCGTGGTCGGATTCCAAACTTGTTGCAGAAAAAAAAGCGATGGCTGGCAAACGCATCCCAGCGGATTGAGGCACAACGCAAGTTCTCGGAGTCCGAACCCCCGTTGCCCGAGCGAATGGCTCTGCAGGGCATCGGTGAAGATTGGACGATCGAGTATAGACAGAAAAAATCGTCGCGGGTAACGGTTGTTGAACGTCCAGGCTATCGTCTACTGGTCTCGGGCAATACCGACAACATCGAGACCTGTCGGGCCACGTTGCGCCGATGGCTCAGTCGCAAGGCTCACGTAAAACTCAAACCTTGGCTCGCGAGTCTCGCCAAGGAACGGGGCTTTCAATTTGGACGTGTCATTGTGAGATCGCAGCGAACCAGATGGGGGAGTTGTTCAAGACGCAAGAACGTCGGCCTGAACATGAAGCTGCTCTTCATGCCAGAGGCGTTGGTCCGCCAGGTGCTGATCCATGAACTCTGCCACACCGTGCATCTGAACCGTTCACAGAAGTTTTGGGCGCTGCTCAAGCATCACGAACCTGATTGCGCCAAGAAGGAAAAGGAACTCCGCTCCGCTGGGCGCTTTGTGCCGGCGTGGATCGATGCCAAGAAGAGACGCGGTCGTGATGGGCGTTCTTGGAAATGACATAAAGACCGCCCGCTGTCAGAATACCGGAGGCACGTTGATCCGTTGGCGACTTCACTTGACGATCTTTCCCCTACCCTTCCACGCTCTGGCCATTCTGGCGATGTTCGGCTATCCTTCAGGGAACCGATAACGAGAAGGCAAGCATGGAGCAACGTACCAGACTTGTGCCAGCACGCCGCAGAAAACTTACGGCTCTTGATCGCGAACTCGATCCTTACGCCCAGCGCATACGGCAAAGCGGCGTGGAAGCGATCTGGAAGATTGGCGAGGAGCTTCAAGCAGCAAAAGCCAAAGTCATTGAACTGACCGGTGACCGCCGTGCCCCAGGGTTCGCCCAGTGGACGCATCACACTTTTGGGTGGAGCAAAAGCACGGTCAGCCGCTACATCAAAGCCTCTCAGCAGAGGAACGAAAACCTCAAGCAAATCTGGGGGAACAAGTCGGTTGCGTCAACGCAACCGACCCAATGGTTCACCTACAACATTTGGCACATCTCCCAGGGCGACGGAAAGGAGTTCTTCGGGCACTTCGCACTCCTTCATATGAAGAACCTGCTCTATCGACACACCCAGGAAGGCGACCTGGTCTTTGATCCGTTCGCGGGCAGTGAGACCACTATCCAAGCCTGCCAGGAGATGAACCGCCGCTATTGGGTCTCTGACCTCATTCCCCAAAGCAAGCGCGCTCACCGCCACAATATCCTTGATGGATGGCCAAAGGGGCTGAAGGAGACCCCAGACCTTGCATTCTTGGACCCGCCCTACTGGATTCAGGCTCGGGGCAAATATTCCGACCTTCCAGAAGACCTGGGCAACATGAGTCTTGCTGACTTCTATGCAGCGATGCGCGGGCTGTTCCGAACGCTGGAGGCACACAAGGTCCCCAAGATCGCGGCGGTTATCCAGGGTTCACAGTACAAGAACGAGAACCACGACTACGAGGATCATATCCTTGAGTTTGCCAAGATGCTGAGGAGCTACAGGGTCAAGATGCGCTACATCCTACCCTTGGAGAGTAAGCAATACGTTCCCCAGCAGGTGATCGTGATGAAGCCGATCGAATGCATGGTCGTTCACAGGGACTTGGTGGTATGGGAGAGAGAGAAGTAGGAACAATAGGTCCTTGTCGATGTCGCAAGTACATGTGATTAGCCTGAAAGTCGGCACCTCGCACGGACTATGGCAGTTCAAGCTCAGCGGCACGCACGACAGGGTGATGATGCACAGCCTGCGGAACATCCTCGACAAGACTTGCCAGTTGCTGGGCTATGAATTTGCGGATCGCTCGGCTGTCTACCTCTTCTACTTCTCTGCTGAACCCTTTGAGGGCTACCAAGTCTGTCTGGAGAAGATGAGGACAGCCGCGGACGGGGACTGCCACTACCGGGTCAAGCAGTCCAATATCGGCGCATTTGTGGCACGCGGCCTCTTTCCTGCCATCGTCAACACCAACTACCTTCGCGAATGGCCTGAGCGCGTCTACTTCAAGCTTGAAAAGTCGTTGACAGGGGGAATCGCGAACTGACGACGATTCAGTAGGATTGAGGTTTCACAGGTTTCATTAGGAGCTTTCGTAAGAGCACCCAAAGTACCTGTGCTGTACCCTTGACGCACAGCCAGGTGGTTCGCGCCTCTTGAGAGGGCAAATCTGTCCCCTTTTTCGGATACCTGCTATACTCTCGCCGACTTTCAAGGAGGACAAAAAGCACAATCTCTGACTTGGCCTCGTGCCGCTCGCCTCTATCTGTAAATGCGGGTCGACACTGGAGAACTGGAATGATTTCGCTGGAATCGCTCACGCCTGGGCTTTCACTCGTTGGACTTGACCCAAGCGGTGTTGGGGCGGTGGTCGCCGTGGTCCCTATCGCCGAAGGCGCGGTCCAGGTCCTCTACAAGACGTCCGACGGGACTCTCAAAGAGCGCCTTCTGAATCGGGGAGACGAAGCCAATATATCTATTGCAACTTCCGAGCGTCCTTGGTCTTTCGACGGCGACGGCGAAGCCTTCAAGCTCGCTGTCGAAGCAAAAAGGATCGACCTCGCCTTCCTGTTCGACCCCATGATGGCCGTCCATACTTCCAACGTGGAGCCGTTGCCTCACCAGATCACCGCCGTCTACGAATCCATGCTCCCACGCCAACCGCTGAGATTCGTCCTCGCCGACGATCCTGGGGCGGGCAAAACTATCATGGCAGGACTCTACATTCGAGAATTGATCATGCGTGCTGACGCACGACGCATTGCGATTGTCGCTCCAGGCAGCCTTGTCGATCAGTGGCGCGAAGAGATGTTCGAGAAGTTTGGACTTGAGTTCCGCGTATTCACGCGGGATTTGGAGGTCGCGACCCCGAGCGGCAATCCTTTCGAGGACATTGACTATCTGATCGTTCGCCTTGATCAGATGGCGCGCAACGAAGATCTACAAAAAAAGCTCTGCGCCGCTGGATGGGACCTTGTAGTCTTCGACGAGGCTCACAAGCTCGCCGCCCACTTCTTCGGCACCAAGCTGGACAAGACAGGCCGCTTCAAGCTGGCCGAAAAGCTTGGTGCACAGACACGCCATCTCCTTCTTATGACGGCCACTCCTCACAACGGCAAAGAGGAGGACTTCCAGTTGTTCCTCTCTCTCCTCGACTCCGACCGCTTCTATGGGAAGTTCCGCGATGGCGTTCATAAGGTGGATTGTTCCGACCTCATTCGCCGCATGGTGAAGGAGAAACTGGTCAAGTTCGATGGTACGCCTCTTTTTCCTGAGCGCCGCGCATACACGGTCAATTACCAACTCTCCAATCTCGAAGCCGCACTCTACGAGGCGGTGACGGAGTACGTGAAAACTGAAATGGGCAAGGCAGACCAGCTTGATGGAAAGCATAAAGGCTCGGTGGGATTTGCGCTCACTTCCCTCCAGCGCCGACTCGCCTCCAGCCCTGAAGCAATCTACCAATCACTAAAGCGCCGCAGAGAGCGTCTCGAACGCCGCCTCCGTGAGGAGAAGATGGGCGCCCGCGGCCAGCATGCTCTCGCCGAGACCCTCGCCGATGTCCCCGAAGACGACGATGACCTCAACGCCGAGGAGCAAGAGAGCCTTGAAGAAACCCTGGTCGATCAGGCCACTGCTTCTTTGTCGATTGCAGAATTGGCGGATGAAATCGGTAGTCTTCAAGTGCTCGAACAGCAGGCCAAAGCCCTCGTGGCGTCAGGGAAAGATCGTAAGTGGGACGAACTCTCCCGCATCCTCCAGAACGAACCCCAGATGCACGATGCGAGCGGGCGAATGCGGAAAATCATTATTTTCAGCGAGCACCGCGATACCCTGAACTACCTGCATGAGAAGATCGCTGGTGTCCTTGGCAGTCATGACTCAATCGTGGTGATTCACGGTGGAGTTCAACGCGATGACCGTCGCAAAGCCCAGGAACTTTTCCGCTCTGACCCTGAAATCCGTGTCCTGGTTGCTACTGATGCTGCTGGTGAAGGCATCAATCTTCAAAATGCGAACCTGATGGTGAACTATGATTTGCCTTGGAACCCCAACAGGCTCGAACAACGGTTTGGGCGAATCCACCGAATTGGCCAGCAACAAGTCTGCCATCTCTGGAATCTCGTCGCAAAAGAAACACGAGAAGGCGATGTCTATTTCCGCTTGCTTGAAAAGCTGCAAGTCGTGAGCGAGGCTCTAAAAGGCCAAGTATTCAACGTGCTCGGTGAAGTCTTTGAAGGCAACAGCCTGAAGGAAATGTTGCTTGAAGCCATTCGTTACGGCGACCAGCCTGAGGTACGCGCTCGATTGAGTCTAAAGATCGACAACGCCTTGGACAACGAGCATCTGATGTCCATCCTCAACCGTGACGCGCTTGCTCAGGAAAGCCTTACCCCAGAACGTCTTTTTGCGGTCAAAGAGGAAATGGAGAAGGCCGAAGCACGCCGTCTCCAACCCTATTTCGTCCGTTCATTCTTCATGAAAGGCTTCGAAGCACTGGGTGGAGCCATCTATCCACGCGAAAATGACCGCTTTGAGATCACTCATGTTCCTGCGGTACTCCGTGAACGAGACCGCCTCATCACTGGGCGCAATCGGCGCGACCCCGCGCCCGTGCTTCGTCGCTACGAACGTGTCTGTTTCACCAAGGAAGCGGTGCGCCCCTCAGATCGCCCTGGCCTTGCCTTCGCAAACATGATTCATCCAGGCCACCCACTCATGCTCGCTCTCAGTGATGTGCTGTTGGAACAACATGCGAGTCTTCTCCGCCAAGGCTCCATCCTCGTGGATCCAACGGACGACGGTGATCAGCCTTCGTTGCTCTTCCTCCTCACACACGAGGTAAAGTCAGGCGATGGTCAGGTCATTTCCAAGCGCCTGCAATTCGTCCGTGTTCTTCCTGATGGCAGCGCCACCTTTGCTGGTTGGGCACCCCACTTGGACCTCGAACCGCTCGCGTCGGCGGATCGTCCGCTGCTGGCCGACATGCTCACTGCGCCTTGGCTCACCGCTGGTCTTGAACAGCGTGCCCTCGCCCTCGCAGCTTCTTCTCTCGTCCCGGAGCACTACAGCGAAGTCGCAGGCCGCCGAATCGCGCATGTGGACAAGACACTTGCGGCTGTCCACGAACGTCTGACGACGGAGATCGACTACTGGTCCGACCGTTTCATAAAACTGACCGAAGACAAATCCGCTGGAAAAGACGTGCGGCTCAACCTCGAAAACGTCCGCCGCACAATAAGCGACCTTGAGGCTCGATTGGAGAGTCGCAAGAAAGAACTCCAGTCCATGCGCCACGTAACCTCTGCCACGCCAGTCGTGCTCAGCGGTGCGCTGGTGATTCCTGCTGGACTACTTCTCATCTTGCGCGGCGAACCTACGCCTGAAGGCTCCATGTTCTCGGCCGACCCCGAAGCCCGCTCGCACATCGAGCAGCTTGCCATGAACGCGGTTCGCGCTGCCGAAGAAGCTCGTGGATGCCGCGTAGTCGACGTCTCCGTTCAGAAATGCGGATGGGACATCACCTCCTACGGGCCTGCCGTACAAGGAAGACTGCCCGATGCGCGACATATAGAAGTCAAAGGCCGCATCAAAGGTGCAACGACGGTCACGGTTACCAAGAACGAGATTTTTGAAGGTTGGAACCAAGGCGCCAAGTACCAGCTCGCCATCGTCCTCGTCGGCGAAGACGATTCAATCGACGGCCCACACTACGTGCCCCATCCTTTCAAGGAGGAGCCAGCTTGGGGGGTGTCCTCCGTCAATTACGACATCGATGCGTTGCTCGAACGCGCCCGAGGCATATAGCACATGGACACCTATCCCATAAAGTCGCCTCGCAAGCTCATTGAAGTGGCGCTTCCCCTTGAGGCGATCAATAGGGAGTCCCTACGGCGGAAACAGAAAGCCCCAAAAGGTTGGCCTGGTTCCTTTCACAAGTGGTGGGCGCAACGACCACTCGCGGCAGCTCAGGCTGTGATTTTCGGCCAACTTGTCAACGACCCATCATGGCGGTGGGAACTGGAGCACTCGGGACAGATACCACCGAATCACTTGAAAGCGAGTTGGGCCAAGAGCCGCAAGCGGCTCTTCGCGATAATCGAAAGGTCGGTGCTTTGGGAGAACTCGACTCGCGAGGAAGTTCTAGAGCTGGCGCGTGAAGAAATCCGTCGTTCTTGGCGCGACGTCTGTGAAATAAATAGGGATCATCCTGACGCATCCGTGCTTTTCAACCCTGAGACGCTTCCGCCTTTGTATGACCCTTTCGCTGGGGGCGGAATGATTCCGATAGAAGCCCAGCGACTGAATATCGAGACAGTCGCCTCAGACCTCAATCCCGTGGCCGTTGTCATCAACAAGGCGCTGGTCGAACTACCTTTCAGATTCGCGCGGCATGCACCAATCGGGCCAATACTCAAGGATGGAAAAGGTCGGAAAGCACTCGAACTTGCTCAGGCTTGGCCCGACTCCACTGGCCTCGCCGAGGACGTTCGTCGTTATGGCGCTTTGATACGAGAGGAGGCCTACAAGCGAATTGGCCATCTCTACCCAACTATCAAAGTTACGCCAGAGATGGCAGTTGAAAGGCCTGACCTTGAGCCTTTGGTCAATCAAGAGTTGACGATCATTGCGTGGCTATGGGCACGAACCGTGAGAAGTCCAAGTCCTGCTTTTTCAGATGTGGATGTGCCGTTGGCTTCTACCTTCGTGTTTTCAAGCAAGGCAGGCAAGCAGATCTTCGTGCAGCCCCAGATTGAAGGACGACGATACCAATTCCGAGTCAAGCAAGGTACGCCACCGCCAAAGGCCAAGAACGGAACCAAATTCGAGGGCCGCGGGGCGGAGTTCAAATGCATCTTCTCGGACGTGGCGATAAGTGGCGAGTATATAAGGACAGAAGCCAAAGCGGGGAGGATAGGACAGAAGCTTATGGCCATTGCTGCCGATGGGGTACGAGGTCGCGTTTATTTGCCTCCTACCGAGGATGCGGAGCGGACAGCTTTGAGTATCGAACCGACTTGGAAACCAGATGTCGAGTTTTTTCAGCGAGCTTTGGGATTTCGAATCGGGAATTATGGAATGACCACGTGGAGTGACCTCTTCAGCAAAAGGCAACTGATGGCCCTGACAACCCTCAACAGCGTGGTCTCTGAGGCCAGTCAGCTCATTCGAAGCAATGCGATTGCAGCAGGAATGGCCGATGACGGCATCGGACTTGAGGCAGGCGGAACTAGCGCGACCGCGTACTCAGAGGCAATAACAGTCTATCTGGCGTGCGTATTGGACAGAATGATCTACTACGGGTCGAGCCTCACGACATGGCTCCCGAAGGACAATGCGCTGCGAGACTGCATGCCCCGCGCGGCGCTTGCCATGACCTGGGATTTTGCGGAGTGTAATCCCTTCGGCAAGTCAAGCGGTGACTTCCAGACCTGCCTGAACTCCGTGAGCAACTATCTCAACGTTGCGACACCCGTGGCCAAGGCTGCCGCGTTGCAGCGAGACGCGGCACTCCCTGCGGATGATGGCAAGAAAGGTATAGTGTCAACTGATCCACCCTACTACGACAACATCGGATATGCCGATCTGTCCGACTACTTCTACGTTTGGTTGCGACCAATCCTGAGGCCCATCTTTCCTTCCCTGTTCTCCACAGTAACCACGCCAAAGGCGGATGAACTTGTAGCAACTCCGTCACGTCATGGAGGCGCAGATAGGGCAGAGACCTTCTTTCTCGATGGAATGACGAGCGCGATGAGGTCCATCGTGATGCGTGCTCATCCAGCTTTCCCAGTCACGATCTATTATGCTTTCAAACAAAGTGAAACGGAGATCGGCGAGGGTACAAGTTCCACTGGCTGGGAGACATTCCTCGACGCCGTCCTAAGGGCTGGATTTTTTATTACAGGAACGCTCCCGATGCGAACTGAAGGTGCAGGACGAATCAGAGCGAAGGAATCGAACGCTCTGAATTCCAGTATCGTTCTTGTCTGTCGCGTCCGTTCCGCAAAGGCGCCTGCGGTTTCCCGTCGGGAGTTTCTGCGCGAATTGAACGTCATACTGCCTGAAGCGCTCGACGAGATGACCAAGGGGGCGGGTAGCGATCACTCCCCCATAGCCCCAGTCGATCTTTCGCAAGCTATCATCGGCCCAGGCATGGGTGTCTTCTCGAAGTACGAAGCTGTCCTCGAAGCCGATGGCTCTCCGATGAGTATCCGCGTAGCGCTACAACTCATCAATCGCTTCCTGGCCCAGGACGATTTTGACGCCGATACTCAGTTCTGCCTACTCTGGTTCGAACAGCATAGTTGGGGGGAAGGACCCTACGGAGATGCTGACAAGCTTTCGCGAGGAAAGGGAACGAGTGTGGACGGCATGAAGGACGCTGCTGTACTACGTAGCGGGGGCGGCACGGTTCGTCTGCTCAAGTGGGCCGAGTATCCGACAGATTGGGACCCGCGTGCCGATGACCGCGTTCCCATCTGGGAAGCTCTACACCAGCTCATTCGTGCGCTGAAGCAGGACGGCGAGGCAGCCTCTGGCGTTCTTCTCTCTGCTCTCGGCGGCAAGGCTGATGCAGTCCGCCAACTCGCGTACCGCCTCTACACTCTTTGCGAGCGTCTTGGCCAAGCCGAAGATGCACGAGCATACAATGAACTAATCACGAGTTGGACTGGCATCGAATCAGCCGCGAGTATTGTGCCAAAAACCGCTGACCAGCAGGAGTTACTCTTTTGAAAAATAGAGGACGCACTTGATGAACACAAAACCTTGGCGCGAGGTGATAATGCCCCACCAGGACGTACTTACGGGTACGTTCCAGCAGTCTGAGTTTGCTGCCGACCTCACCGCGGTTCGAACCGGTAGAGCAACTGCTGAATACGGCGACGCCAAAGCCTTTTTCGAGCGCACCTTCATCACCGAGGGGATGGGCATGCTACTCACCCAAGTGTCGCAACGCTTGAACGGCAAGGGCGGTGAGCCAGTCATCCAACTACAAACGTCCTTCGGTGGCGGTAAAACGCATACCTTGTTGGCTGTGTATCACCTGGCTTCGCGGGAATGCCCGTTGAGCGACCTTGCTGGCATTCCAGCGCTGCTTGATCAGGCAGGACTGACAGGCGTGCCACGATCCCACGTCGCAGTGTTGGACGGAACCGCGCATTCCCCTGGCCAGCCGTGGAGTCATGGCAGTCAGAAGATTCGGACGCTGTGGGGAGAAATGGCGTGGCAACTCGGAGAGGCGGATGGACTCGCGCTTGTACAGCAGGCCGATGCAAATGGAACCTCGCCTGGGAAAGATGTGCTCTGCACTCTACTGTCCCGATTTGCGCCGTGCGTGGTGTTGCTGGATGAACTCGTCCTTTACATACGTCAGTTCGTGGAGAGCCAGCCGCTGAGCGGTGGCACCTA
>JBEKXR010000101.1:0-9965 GCA_049511935.1 Spirochaetia bacterium
AGCTTCAAGGTGGATGTCTGGGGCAGGCTTGCCTCGCTTGACTGCGTCGCCTGGCACAATTGCCCCAAAGACCTTGTTCAGCCCGGTCAGGTTCATGACTTGGTCGATCAATTCCGAAGGCGATCCCGATGCCAAGGCGATTCTATATGCACTCGCAGCCGCGTGCACAGCCTGGACCGCGCCTGGCAGCAATGGCAAATGCTGCTCGTATTGCGCCTGTACCCGCCTGGTCACCTTCGCCGTGATGTCTTCAAGAGACAAGAGCAGATCCAAATGTTCCCGCATGTATCGTGCCCATTCCTCCGACGCGTTTCCCATGCAGGCGTGGTGATCGATCTCCGTCCAGGTCTTGCCGGCTTCCCTAGCGAAATCCACCGCCGCCCGATACCAGCAGGCTTCAGAGTCTACGAGCACGCCGTCCATGTCGAAAATCACCGCTTGGATCGACATTCGTCGTCAACTCCCACCTCCTGCAAGATAGGCTCTCTCATTTTCGGCGCTCCACGAGTGGACAGCCCGGATCTCGCCCGTCCGCCGATGCGGGTAGACCACCGCTTTGCCCTCGATGAGCCGAGCCTTCGCCTGCTTCAGGAGCTCGATCACGTGACCGAGTTCGCCGATCCGGGATATGTGGGCACCAGGGTCGAGCTCACCCGAGGTCATCAAATCCAGCGCTCGGGCGACGTCCCACGGGGAGCCGCCTGCAGAGCCCGTGACGTTTATTTCCCTGTAATGCACGGTGGTGGTATTCAGATTGATGATATCTTCGCCCTTCCTAAGGCTGCCGAACAGATGCAGTACCGCATACCGCGCCGCCAACTCTTGCGCGGCTTCGATGGCTTTTCCAGAGCCTGCCGCGACGATCACGTCATCCGCCCCGCGCCCGTCCGTCAAAGTGCCCACCAACTCCTTGAGGTCAGTCGCATTGGAATTGACGGTCAGCAAAGTAGTCCCGAGTTTCATGGCCCTCCCGCCGAACAGACTGCGCACTTGCTCCAGCCGATCGTTGTGATGATCGACAGAAACGACTACACGAGGACGATAGCTCAAAGCCAGGTCAACGTGCATCCGTCCCATGGTCCCTGCACCGATGATGACTGTGACACCGCCTGGTCTGAGCCCTTTCAGGACTTTGCGCGGCGAGAGGGGTGTTTCCTGCACCAAGTGCATGTGGTGGTCGTGCCCCGAAATAATGCATGCAAGCGGTTCACTCAAAGCGGCATGAGCATAGGGGAGCGGCCGGTCTTGAAGCGGCAACAAGCACTGTGCCTCCAGGATCTCTTCGGTCACCAGCATATATTCTGCCAGATGACCGGGGAGCGTGTACCCAACTCCGAGTCGTTCAATGCCCCTGCCGTTGTCGCGATAGCGTTCGGGATGGTTGATCGGACCGTGGTCGACCGCCGCCTGGATCACGTAACGCTGGCCGAGTTGGTAGCGGCCTCGAACCTGTTCACCGATCTCGACCAGGGTGATCGATCCTTCGTCGCCGAGGATCAGCGGATGTTTCGTCACATCCCAGCCAAAAAGCATGGGGTGGTTGGGGCCTTGGTCGATGATCTTGAGCAGGGACGAGCAAATGCCCGCCGCGTCTACACGAGCAAGCAGCTGCCGCGGGCCTGGATGCGGCGTGGGCACAGATCGCACGGCCAGGTGTTCAAAGCCGATTCCATCCAGAACCAGCGCTTGCATCGTATCCGGGATGACCGTCACCTGTGCGGCCGAATCCCTCTCATTTGTCGACATACTCTGCCTCCAAGAGCCCTAGTCTGAAGATAACGCCATTCGTGCGCCATTGTGCGACTTTCAGTTTCATGCTGCCGAACGCCGCACGCCTGTCAAAGGCATTCAAACAGCCGGTGATTGGATTTCCGTCGATGGCGGCCGGGGGTGGGGAGTCGTGGAGAGCCAGAGCGCGGAGGCCGTCTACGAAAGCAATGCCCTATGGAGCGATGTCCTGGACATCTACGTCGTGCCTGTCGTCAGCCACGATGAAGCTGAACCCATTTTGAAGAGGGTGTACAAGAAATAGAGAGCGGGAGGTGCGCGCTATCTTTCCACGAAATCCGTGATCAGCCCGGCAACCGCCTCCGGTGTCTCGAGCATCGGCATGTGACCGGCTCCCGCAATCCGGTGAAGAGAGGCACGACGAAGGCGCGAGGCGAACGCCTCCGCCCAGCGCGGAGGGAGAAGCCTGTCCAGCTCGCCCCAGATCAGCAGGGTCTCCTGCGAGACTCCCGGCAGCAGGGCCTCGACATGCGCCCCGCCGATCACGCGTTTGGTGATTCGCGCGATCGCGCGCGCGGCTTCCCGTCCGAGCATGCTGACGGCCGTGGCCTCGACGGCGGTCCGCACGAGCTCGGGCGAGGGGTCGTGGAGGACATTTGCCCTGATCGCCCACTCGATGAAAAGCCGCGTGTTCAGCAGGAAGGCAAGGTTCACGACCGGACCGAGATGGGCCAGGGGCCGCAGGCCGCCCTCCTCGCCCTTCAGCCCATACGGGTCGATGAGGATGAGCTTCTCAACCATGTCGGGATACCGTGATGTGAAATGGACCGCGAGCTGCCCGCCCATCGAATGGCCGGCAAGAACGACGCGGGAGAGTCCGAGTGCGGCGCAAAAAGATCGGAGGGCGTCCAGGAAAAAGGGAACGTCGTACGCTGCGTCAGGCTTGTCCGATTGCCCGCAGCCGGGCAAGTCCACGGCGATCGAGCGCAGGCGGAAGGGAAGCGCGCGCTGCAGCCTCTCCCAGTCCGCCGCGGACCCGGCCCACCCGTGCACCATGAGAAGCACGGGGGAGTCTTCCCGCGCGTCGCCGGCCTCCAGGAAGTGAATCCTCACGCCCTTCACGTGCAGCCATCGGGACACGGGGGCATTCTACCACGGAGGCCCATGGTATAGTCGAGCCGTGGACAAGGGCTTCATCCTCCATGCCGTCGAACGCACTCATGCCGGCAGAACCGAGGTTCACCTGGTGGGCCGGCTCGAGGGCGGAGAGACCTTCGCGGTTGTGGAGCGCCGCGTCACTCCCTTCTTCTACGTCCGCGCGGCTGACGAGTCCCGGGCACGGGAGATCTCCGAGCGGGATCGGGGGGCAGCCGATGTCATCGCCTCGGACCGGAGGACCATGGACGGCGCGGCCGTGATTCGCCTGGAAACGCCGACCACCTCGGCGAGCCAGCGGCTGAGGGACTCGCTTCACAGCGAAGGAATCCGGACCTACGAGGCCGATATCAAGCCCTCCGTCCAGCACCTGATGGATCTCCGCATCCACGGAGCAGCGGCATTCGAGGGCGAGTGGCGGAAGGGACGCAGGGTCGACAGGATCTACGAGAACCCGGGCCTCGGCCCCGCCGAGATGGATCCACGGCTCTCCGTGCTTTCCCTGGACATCGAGACGGACGCCCGGGCGGGGGCCGTGTACGCCATCGGGCTGGTCTTTCTGGATCCGCGCACCGGCGCGACAGCGGAAGAGGTTTTGTTCAACGGTCAGGGAACTGCCGCCGCCCCGAATCCGCGGAGTACCGCGATGCAATGTTATCCGACTGAAGAGGCAATGCTGGCCGCCCTGCGCGCGCGCATCGTCGAGCTGGATCCCGACATCATCACGGGCTGGAACGTGATCGACTTCGATTTCCGCGTTCTCGCGCGTCGGTTCGCGGCCCGGGGAGTGCCCTTCGATATCGGCAGGTCGGACTCAGCGGCGAGCTTCCTGGACCGCGAGGACAGCGACGGCATCACCCGGTGGCGCCGGAGCAAGGCGATCGTTCCCGGCCGACAGGTGCTGGACGCGATGTGGCTCGTGCGGATCGCCGGTATGGGACTGGAGGACTACCGGCTGGAGACCGCCGCGCAGAGCGTCCTGGGACGGGGAAAGCGGATCGACGAGCTGCCCGGGGAGAGCAGGACCGCGGCCGTGGAGAGACTGTACCGGGAAGATCCGGGCAGCCTCTGCGCGTACTGCCTGGAGGACACGAGGCTCGCCCTTGAGATACTTCTGAAGGAAGGACTGCTCGACATCGCCGTGCGCAAGTCCCTCCTCATCGGCACGTCGCTGGAGCAGACCTCGGTGAGTGTGGCGGCGTTCGAGTTCCTCTACACCGAGCACCTGCACCTGCGGGGCATCGTCGCCCCGACCCTCGGCATCGACCAGGATGTCCTCGACCGCGCGCCGGGCGGCGGCATCATCACGCCCCGGGCCGGTCTTTCCCGGAACGTGCTCACCTTCGATTTCAAGAGCCTCTACCCCTCGATCATGAGGACTTTCAACATCGACCCGCTCACACGGCTCCGTCCCGGTGAGAGGCACGCAGAGGCGCCGATCGCCGCGCCCAACGGCGTCCTGTTCAGCAGGGAGCCGGGAATACTCCCGGGCATCCTGGACCGTTTCATCGAGAGCCGCGAGGCCGCGCGCCAGCGCGGCGATCGCCGGGCCGTCTACGCATACAAGATCGTCATGAACTCCTTCTACGGCGTCCTCGGATCGCCGGGGTGCCGATATGCGGCTTCCGCTCTTGCGGGGGCGATCACCACCCTGGGCCAGCACATCCTGTACTGGGCCCGGGACCAGGTCACGGCAAACGGGTACGAGGTGCTCTACGGCGACACCGATTCCCTTTTCGTTCTTTCGGGAGCGAAACCGGACGCCCCAGCGTCGGAGCTCGCCTCGCTCGGCGCAAAGATCGCGGAGACGATCAACTCCCGGCTCGCGGAGTACGTGAAGTCCGCGTACGGGGTCGAATCCCGCATGGAGCTGGAATTCGAGGCCATCTACAGGAGGTTCTTCCTGCCGCCCATGCGGACCATGCAGGATGATTCCGAGGATGATTCCGAAACCCGCGGACGCGCCAAGGGATACGCCGGGCTTCGTGTCGCGCCGGCCCCCCAGGGTTCCGGGGAATCCGAGGTGCTCGACGTGGTGGGCATGGAAGCGGTGCGCCACGACTGGACCCCGCTTGCCCAGGACCTGCAGCGGGATGTTCTGGACCGGGTGTTCCACGGCGCGGGACCCGGAGAGATCGATGATCTGGTACGGGACCTGCTGCACGATCTGAGGGCGGGAAGGAAGGACGAGAAGCTCTCCTACCGCAAGTCCCTGAGAAAGCCGGTCGAAGCATACACGAAGTCCTCCCCGCCCCATGCACGGGCAGCGGCTCTTCTCCCGCCCGAGGAGAGGTCGGGGCTCATCCGCTATCTCTGGACCAGAGATGGCCCCCAGCCCGAGAGCAGGCGCACGGCGCCGCCGGATTACGAGCATTACGTGCAGAAACAGGTCCGGCCGATCGTCGAGTCGATCGCGCCGTACATCGGCCTGCAGACGGAGAACCTTTTCGCCTCCGGGGGACAGCTCGGGCTGTTCTGACCCCCGGTTCGCGTTCACGGTACGTTGCCAACCGATGCCCCAGTCTGCTACAGTGCATAGAACGCCTATGCTCATGACGATTGCGCTCCTGGTGATCTTCATCTCTGCTCCCGTTGTGTTCACGCTTCTCTTCTTCTTCACCGCCCCGTACGGGAGATACTTCAGGCCGGGGTGGGGGCCGTCGGTCACCGCGCGCGCGGGCTGGATACTCATGGAAGCGCCGGCCCTGCTGGTCATCGGCATCATCGTGGTATCAAGCGGCCAGAGAGTGAGCGCCCTTACGCTGTTCCTCCTCGGGCTCTGGGAAATCCACTACCTGTACCGCACCTGCCTTTTCCCGCTGCTGATGCGCGGAAGCTCCAAGCGGTTCCCCTTCGTGCTCGTGGTATTCGCGTTCATATTCAACAGCCTCAACGGGTACACGAACGGCATGTTCCTGGCCGCAGGCTCCGTAGCTGCGGCGGACTTCATCTCCGGCCTCAGGGTCTGTGTCGGGATCGCGATGTTCGCCGCGGGATTCCTCACCCACGTCTGGGCGGACAGGGACCTGCGCCGGCTTCGCAAGCCGGGGGAGATCGGCTACAAGATCCCCCGGGGCGGTCTCTGGGAGTACGTCTCCAATCCCAACTACTTCGGCGAGATCACGGAGTGGTGCGGCTGGGCGCTGGCAACCTGGTCCCTGCCGGGCCTCGGCTTCGCGGTGTTCACCATTGCGAACCTCATGCCGCGGGCATGGGCGAACAGGCGGTGGTACATCGACACCTTCGACAGCTATCCGCGGGAGCGCAAGAGCGTGATCCCGTTCGTTTTCTAGAAGGGAGGGGCCCATGCGCGAGATCCTCTGCTTCGGAGATTCCAACACCTGGGGGTACGACCCGGTCACCAAGGGGAGATTTCCGGGCGATGTCCGCTGGACCGGCGTGCTCCAGGCTGCCCTCGGTCCCGGCTTTCGTGTGATCGAGGAGGGCCTCAACGGCCGCACGACCGTGTGGGAGGATCCAGTCGAGGGAGACAAGATGGGCAAGAGGCACCTGCCGTCCTGCCTGGAGAGCCAGGCGCCGCTGGACCTCGTGATCCTCATGCTCGGCACGAACGATACGAAAAAGCGGTACTCCGCACCGCCGACTGACATCGCGGCGGGCGTGGGCGTCCTTCTGGACATCGTGGCGCGAAGCACGGCAGGCCGGGACGGCAAGGCGCCGCCCGTGCTGGTTGTGGCCCCCGCGCCGCTCACGAAGCTCACTGAGTTTGCCCAGATGTTCGAGGGCGGGATGGAGAAATCTCGCGCGCTTGCGCCGCTGTACGCGGAGCTGGCGAGGGCCCGTGCCTGCCCCTTCTTCGATGCCGGAAAGGTGATCAGCTGCTCCGACCTGGACGGGGTGCATTTTGAGGCGGCAGCCCACCGCGCCCTGGGCGAAGCGGTCGCGCGCGAAGTGAAAAAGATCCTTCGAGCCTGATGCGCGGGGCCCGCTCGGCTCCCGGCGATTCTCAGCTCCTGTTCCTGCGTCCCTTTTCCAGCCCGACGACATCCCGTGGAGCCATCCCGCCGATGGCGGCGACGTGCGCGCCGATCCTGCAGTCCTTGCCAATGCGGATGGGGCCGAAGAGAACATCGGTGCCGCCGGCGATGTGAGGCACGATCACCACTTCGCCGCCGATCACCGTGCCGTCGCCGATGCTCACAAGGTGCGGATCCAGGATCGTCGCTGCGACGATCCACACATCCCTCCCAATGCGGCAGCCGGCGAGACGGAAGTACATCGTGGGGACCCTCCGGGAACGGCGGGAAGGAACAGGCGGGATGCGATGGCCTGCACTCCGTTCATCGCCATCCACATTGCCCCCGCGCCGGAGAAGAGCCTGTGCCGGCCCGGCCAGACCCCGGCGGACAGCACACGCATGAGAAGGCCGGTGAGCAGGAGGCCGCAGAAGAAGAGCAGGTACAGCGCTCCTCCCGCGGCCAGGCAGAAGAGAATGATGCGTCCCGCCGTGGCCTGCGGCAGGAGTATTCGCGCGGCCCAGATGACGACGAGGGCGGACGGGAATGCGCTTGCCCCGACGACTGCGCCGCTGAGCGCATAGATCAGCGTGGCGAACGGGATGGAGACGAATCGTGACAGTTGGATCCGTGGCGCCGGCTTCACCGATCCTCGTCCTCGCGGGCCCGGACCAGCTCCCGGGTGGAAAGCAGGCCGCAGGCAGCCTCGATGTCCTGGCCGCGCGACTGCCGGATGGTGGTGAGAATCCCACGCTCGCGCAGGAGCTCCTGGAATTGCTCCATCTTCTCGCGGGGGGCCGGAACCAGGGGGGTGCCGGGGATGGCGTGGAACGAAATGAGGTTGACCCGACAGCGGATGCCGTCCAGGATGCGCGCAAGCTCCCGCGCATGACGGGGCGTGTCATTCAGGCCGTCGAAGACGATGTACTCGAAGGAAACTCGCCTCTGGCCGCGCACCATCCGGGCCCGCAGCTCCGCAAGGACTTCCGAGAGCGGATGGACGTTCTCAATGGGCATCAGGCGCCGCCGCTCCTCCTCGAAGGGTGTGTGGAGGCTCACCGCGAGGTGGCACCGGGTGCTGTCGAGGAAGGTGCGCATGGCAGGCACAAGGCCGATGGTGGAGACCGTGATCCGGGTCGGGCTCAGGCCGAACCCGTAATCAAAGCAGAGTATCTCCAGGCTGGCGAGCACGTTCGACAGGTTGTCCAGGGGCTCGCCCATGCCCATGTAGACGATGTTGGTCACACGGTCGCGCTCCGGCAGGCTCAGGTACTGGTTGAGGATCTCGCCGGCGGTGAGGTGGGCCTGGAAACCCTGCCTCCCCGTCATGCAGAACAGGCAGCCCATCTTGCAGCCCACCTGGACCGAGAGGCAGAGTGTTCCCCGACGCTCCTCGGGGATCCACGCCGCTTCCACGTATCGGCCGCTGCCGGCCGCGAAAAGGTACTTCCTCGTGCCGTCGGAGGACTCGGTCACCTTTACGGGCGGTGAGAGCTCGACGCAGTAGCGCTCCGCGAGGACCCCGCGCGCCGCGCGAGGCAGGTTCGACATCTCGTCGAACCGGGTCACCCCCTTGCGGTAGATCCAGTCGGCGAGCTGGCGCCCCGCGTACTCCGGAAGGCCGGCGTCCGCCGCGACCTCTCCGAGCCGGGACAGCGTGCTGCCGAGCAGGTTTTCCTTCATCGGTGCGGTCAGAAATAGATCTCGGCGATCACGTCGGCGAACTTCACGCCCCGCCCGATGAGGATGTCGCGGGCATCCACCACCATCCCGCTGTTGCCGCAGAGCAGGAATCGCTCGGCGGCGGGCAAGGGCTTCGCGGAGAGCCACGCCGTGGGCCTCCCGTCAAAGACGCCTTCCGCCTTCTCCCGTGTACAACAGGGGACATATCTCCCGTCCAGGAGCGACGAAAAGAAGTCTCGGTCTAGGAGGCCCGCAATGCTCCGGCTGCCGTGAATCAGCTGCTTGCCCTCGGTTCCCCCCGATCGCGCCATGGAGATAAACGGCGCTATCCCGGTCCCCGTGGCAACCCAGCAGGAGGGCCCGTTCGCGTCCCGAAACGCGCCGAAGGGCCGCGAGCAGAGAAGCTCGGCCCCCGGCCCGAGCGCTGCCAGGCGGGGGGTGAGCAGGCCCTCGGGCACGAGGTCGTAGAGGACATCGACGAGGGGATCCCCCGTGCCGCTTGCGATGCTGTAGAACCGTGCCGGAACACGCGGATCGAGGGTGAGCGCGATGGACTGACCAGGAACGAAGTCCCATGCGCGCGGAAAGGAAAGCCGATAAATTCCCGGCGCGATTTCGACGTTGGACGTGACCCGGACCGGTTCCAGCCTCGAAGGGTCGAGGCGATGCCCGGTTCGCTCGGTGCTCCCGCGGACCGGGATGACGCGTATTCCTCGATTGGATGCCACGGGCACCAATGTACACAAAGAATAACTTGCCGACAGCCCTTCGGCCGAGCTATGTTCCGTACACGATGTCCACCCGCAACGGTTCTTCGCCCTCTTCGGTTCCGCCCTCGGCGGCGAGCGAGCCCGGACAACCTGCACCCGAGCCTGCGCCACAGCCCGGGGGACCTGCCCCGGCCGCCCCGGCGATCCCCGGCGAGCCGGGGCCCGCTCCGTCGCTGCCTCCTGCGATCACTCCTGCGGCCCCCGCCGCTTCCACGCCGGTCACCTTGCCCTCAACGCGGGAGCCCCGACCGCAGCGTTTTCTCTTCATCTCCAAGTGGGGACTTATCCACGACCTGGCGTGGGAGTTGAGAAAAGAGGGCAACGAGGTCCGCTACCACATCATGATGAAGTCCGAGCGCGAGGTCGCCGAGGGCTTCGTGGAGAAGGTGGACCGATGGGAGGAAAGCAAGGAATGGGCGGACGTCATCGTCTTCGATGACTGCGAGTTCGGCGCCCTCGCCGACCGTCTGCGCACGGACGGCAAGGCAGTGGTCGGCGGCACGCCCTACACGGACCGGCTGGAAATGGACCGCGACTTCGGCCAGGAAGAGATGCGCACCGCGGGCATCACGATCCTCCCCCGGTGGGAGTTCGATTCGTTCGACGCGGCCATTGCCTTCATCAAGTCCACGCCCGGCCGCTATGTCGTGAA
>JBEKXR010000102.1:0-9942 GCA_049511935.1 Spirochaetia bacterium
GACGTCAGGCTTCCAGTACTGGCTGGGGTCGGTAAAGGTTACTTTCATCTGTTCTTACCCTAAAGCCGATTTTAGCACGCTAGTGTGAATCGTCAATAAGAGCCGGAGAAAGGGACGTCAAGCACTCAGCGGAAGCGCTGAAAGCCCGCCCCGCGCGTCTGGGAGGAATGGACCGCACCACCACTAGCAGGAGGCTCGCCAAGCCCGCGTAGAAGGCCCTAGAATCAATCCGCGGGAGCCTTGCCGTATGAATTTTCACAACCCTGCAAAAGCCTGGGCTTCTATGCGTCTTCTTGTGTAGCAGATATGTAGCTAAAGAGCGTAGAGGTTCATGGCGAAGTATTGAGAATGATAGTGACTTTCTTCTTTGAGTGTAGAACGTTATAGAGAACCGTCGAACACGTGTTTGTCGTTTGGGGTGCAAGGGGTCGGCGGTTCAAATCCGCCCAGCCCGATTTTCTTTTCTTTACAAGGAAAAGAATTGAACAAGAGTCCAAAATTGGCCCGCCGCTTCTTTGCCACCAGGGGACAGGGTACCAGAATCGGCAGAAAACTGCCTCCGAAGGAGGTAAACGGCATGGCGAAAAAGCAATTCTACTTGGTCAAACGCAAAGACAAACTGACAAGTGGCAAGGCGAATTTCTATTGCCGCTTCCAGTGAACATTTATTGCTTCGCATTCGAACGCTTATAGCTCGCAAAGAGATAGACACCTCGTTGGTTTCGCTGTGTTTCGTTGAACGCGTCTCCGGCGAGCCCTCTGTCAGAGTTGTGCCCATTGAGAACAACGGCAGAATCCACGCATCCGTCTGGCCGAAAGGGTTCATCCAAGACGCCCTTAGCGAATCTCTGGCGTTGGCCACAGCGCAGGCAGAGGTGCAGGAATGTTGCCTGACGTCACAATTGACACCAAGTGGTCTTGCATGCGGAAGATGAGAGGCAGCCACACCGAGAGTCATGCAGGACCCTGACTGGTTTTTTGCGAAAATCTGACACACACCTCTGCCTTGACGAGGGCTGTAGTCAGGATGAGGCACAAAACAGGAGTCGAATCGCTTCTGAATACTTCGTACACCTGCCTCCGGGTTCTCTTGGAAATACATTTTTCCTTCATCTTGCCTCAGAATTCAGAATTCGACATATCCAAAAAGCCACGTCATCTGTGAAAAAGAAGATTTGAGAACTAGTTTGGCACAAGAGCGATCAGGTTTTTGTGAAGTTGCCTACGGTTCGGATTCGCGGATTTTGTATTCCCATGACGACTTAGCTTTTGGAGTGATTACGCGAAAAATGGCAATGAAGTTTTTTTCAGTTTCGATTTTGCATGCGAGCGAAACCTCTTGACCTATCAATAAGAAAGGCCGGTGGTTCCGGCAAGGCGAGACTCCAGCGGGACCCCAAATGGCTTTTCGCGCACCTTCCGAATCTGCGCCAACTGCTCCTCAGTGCTCTCCCTGGAATCAAGTTACACTTTGTAGGCTTGCCGGGGAGGTTCAACTCGGGGACCGTCTGCCGGATGATTCCCCATCCGCTTTGAAGGAGAAATCAGGTTGCGGCGAGGCTATAATGTATGAAGTTGGCTTTCTCCTGGCCGGGGTCGCCTCCAAAGGAACCAAGAGGGTATTTCACTACTGGGCGATCGCATCGGATTCGGAGTGCAAACCTACGATAGGAGCAACGCAGGCGAAAGCGATGTGGAACAGACGCGGTTCAACAGCACCATGGCTAACAATCGAACAGCTCGCACGTGCATCACGATGATGCGAATTCCTGGACTGCTCGCCCTCTCAGTGCTGTGCCTGGCCGGCTGCTTCGTGTTCAACAATCTCTACGACAAGACGCCGGCCGCAACCTTCGAGATTGTCGTCAGCAGCACGAACTACGGCGGAACATACGTCTGGAACTCCCAGGATTATGCCTACGAGGCTACTGTCGGAGGCACGCGATACTATGTGTACATAGATTCAAGTAACTACTGGTGTTTAGCTAACCAATTGAATCAAACGTACAATTCCGGCAGCATTGCTCACAGCATCAGCAAATTCGGCACACTCCCTCCGACGTCCGGTTTGGGATGGTCGAGTACTATTACGGGCATCGATGATAGTGTAGGGGGCGTCAGCGTACAGGGAGGCGCTCCCGACGGCGGGATCCCAGGGGGGACTCTCCAGGTCTCATTCCTGGCATCAAATCCCGGCAACAGCGCCACGTACCAATGGCAAAGATCCTCCACTTCCGAGCAGTCCTCATCTTACTCTCCTATTAATGGGGGTAACTCCAGCACCTACCTTTTGCAGCCTGGACCCGGAAATGATTACCAACACTGGGTTCGCGTCACCATTATGCCGACTGACAGCACGGGAACAATCCAGGGAATAGCAGTCGTTAGTCAGCCGGTTTTCTGGCCCTGAGAACGTTCTTCACGCAGTGGGAGAGACAAGAACGAGACACGAGGAGGTCTCGAAAAAAGCACTCACGGCCCGCTCCGCGTGACGTTTCAGCCTCATCATCGGACGCGCACCGGCTGCGGTGGTCTCTGGCAGGCGGAGCAAAGGATTTCGCGATTCGCCAGCACGTCAGTGCCCCAGGCGGCTTTCCGGCATGCTCGCCATCCCGCGCCGAGGTCACCTCCTTGAAGCGTCCACACGAGTTGGCGGTTACAACGACTCTTGTGCCCGTGGCCCTCTCGCTGGCATTCACATCGCCCCTGCGACCGCGACCATGCTTCAAAGAGAACCTCATGTGAGAACGCCATGGCTCTATTGTACGCCACGGCCCGGGGCCCGCGGGGGGGGCTTCATCCGGCAGCCCTCCTGATCTTTCGCCTACGGCCCGCCACGTGCGTCTGAGAGGCCTCGGCCCGGACCCTGGCATCTTTCGCGGTCTCTCACCCGCTCTGGGCCCCGGCACACCCAAGGATAGTACTCCCTTTGTGGAGCGAAACCTCAAAGTTTGCGCGTCCGACACTTGGACGTGACGATCACGGCGCGGTGTCCGGGGACTTCGCTTCTTCGTAGAAATTGAGCCGCCGCTTCCGTTCCATGGGGACGCCGGCGGGAAAGGGCCTCCGCATCTCGGCCTGGATTTCCGGCTCGGGGCCTTCGGACGGCACCATCACGAGGGCAGATTCGATAGGCAGAGCGGCGACGAGCACTTCAAGGACGTCGAGCGCGGAAACGAGCCCGGGCCGCAGGTTGAGGAACACCTTCTAAAGCCCCCCTTCTCCGCGCTACGCGGGCTCCTGACGCAGGCGGTCGAGGAGCACCGCGCCAATAATGATGAGCCCCTTCACGAGGAGCTGGAAATACGGCGAGATTCCCAGGAGGTTCATGCCGTTGTTGATGACCCCGATGAGAAGCGCGCCGATCAAAGTTCCCCACACGCTCCCGCGGCCTCCGCTGAGGCTCGTCCCCCCGATGACGACGGCCGCGATGACATCCAGCTCGTAGCCTTGGCCCGCCACCGGCTCGGCCGAGTTCAGGCGCGAGGTAAGGATGAGGGCGCTCATGGCGGCCGTGATACCGGAGATGACGTAGACGACGGTCTTGTAGAAGTCCGCGTTGATGCCGGAGAGCTTCACCGTCTCCTCGTTGCCGCCGATCGCATAGGTGTAGCGGCCGAGTCGGGTCTGAGTGAGGATCAGCCATGCCACGACAACCGTCAGAAGGAAGACGATAATGGGAAATGGCATCGAGAGGATCTCCCCGCCCCCGATGAATCGGAAGGAACCCGTGAATCCGCTGATGGGGTACCCCTTCGTGTAGATGAGCGTGAGGCTCCGGGCGATGCTCATCATGCCGAGGGTCACAACGAACGGCGCGATTCGGCCGATCGTGATGAGCAGCCCGTTGGCAAGCCCGCACCCGATCCCGAGAACGAGCGCGAGGAGCACGATGGGAACGATTCCCAGCCCGCCTTTCAGCATTCCCGCGGAAAATGCCCCTGCCACTGCAAGAATCGAACCGACGGAGAGGTCGATCCCGCCGGTGAGAATCACGAAGGTCATCCCGACGGCCATGATCCCGAAGATCGAGGACTGGCGGATCACGTTACGAACGTTTGTCACCGTCAGGAAGACCGGGGACAACACGGTCATGGCGGCGCAGATGATGATGAACGCGATTACGATGCCGTACGACCGCAGAATGCGGGTCAGGTCCAGTTTCATTCGCGGGCTCCTTGAGTGCCAGCATCAGCCGCCGTCTGCGCGCCAAGGCCCAGCGCGTCGCTCATCACCTGTTCCTCCGTCGCCTCTCCACGTCGATATTCGCTCACGATACGCCCCGCATAGACCACGAGGATGCGGCTGGCCATGTTCATGACTTCGGGAAGATCGGAGGAGATCATGATGATGGCCGCGCCTTTGTTCGCCAGCGACACCATGAGTTTGTAGATCTCTGCCTTGGCCCCCACGTCGATGCCGCGAGTGGGCTCGTCGAAGATGTACACATCGCAGTTGCGCACGAACCACTTCGAGAGCACGACCTTCTGCTGGTTTCCGCCCGAGAGATTCTTCACCTCCTGGCGGAGAGACGGTGTGCGGATCCCGAGGCTTCGTACCATCTCCGTGACGCGCTGGGCGATGTCCGGCCACCTGATGAAACCCAGTGTCGTGTGAAGATCAAAGATCGTGAGCGCCGAGTTGTCCATGACGGAAAGGCCCAGGACGAGGCCCTGTTTCTTCCGTTCTTCAGGAATCAGCGCGATGCCGCTGCGCACCGCGTCACGCGTGCTGCGGACCCGTACCTCGGCGCCCCGGAGGAAAATGCGGCCGGAGTCCCTGCGTCGGTATCCAAAGAGCAGTTGCATGATCTCGGTGCGTCCCGCGCCGACCAGCCCCGCGAACCCCAGGATCTCACCGCGCCTCGCGCTGAACGACACGTCCGTGCACACCCCGCGCTTGGTGAGGCCTTCCACCCGGAGAACTTCCTCCCCGGCAGAGTCTTCCACCTTCGGGTACTGCTCGGTGAGCGTGCGGCCCACCATGTGTCGGATGATGTCGTCCACCGTCAGATCCGAGAGCGCGGCGGTGATCATCCGTTCCCCGTCCCGCAGCACTGTCACGCGGTCCGCCACCTCGTGGATTTCCTCCAGCCGGTGGGAGATGTAGGCGACCGAGACCCCGCCCGACTTCAAGTTGCGGATGATCTCGAAGAGCCTGTCCACCTCGCTCCCCGTGAGGGGCGCGGTCGGCTCGTCCATCACGATGATGTCTGCCTTCAGCGAAAGGGCCTTGGCAATTTCCACTACCTGCTGGTAGGCGGGACCGATGGCGTGGATCCGCGCCCGCGGGTTGAGTGAAAGGTTGAACGGCGCCAGGAGCTCTCCAACATCCGCCCACATCTTCTTCCAGTCTATCAAGCCTCCCGCGCGCCGCGGCTCCCGCCCAAGGAAGATGTTCTCCGCCACGGAGAGGTACGGCACGAGCGTGAGCTCCTGGTAGATCACGCTGACGCCCGCGTTGATCATCGCCCGGGGACCCGTGGGCGTGATCTTGCTATCCTTAAGCCAGATCTCGCCTTCGTCGGCCCGGTAGACGCCCGCAAGGATCTTCATCAGCGTCGACTTGCCCGCGCCGTTCTCACCCACAAGCGCGTGCACTTCCCCGCGGGAGAGGTCGTAGTCAACGCGTTTCAGCGCTTTGACCCCGGGGAAGCTCTTACTGATTCCACTCATCCGAAGAAGTGTACTCATCGCTTCTGGCCGTCTCCCCTGGAAAAGGAGGGCCGGCGCGCGCCCCGCGTCGGCCCCTGGGACAAAGATGAATACTTACGGTGCCGTCGTCACGGCCTGCGGAGAGATGTATACCACCGGCTTCGGGGGCCTCTTCTTGCTCTTGATGTAGTCCACGAGGTACTGGATAGCCTGCGCGGCCTGCTGGCCGGGGAACTGATCGACCGTGGCGCCGAGCCTGCCATCCTTCATGTACGCTAAGGCATCGGGCGTGGCGTCGAAGCCTGCCGTCACTTTGGTCTTCGGATCGATGCCGGCCGAGGACATCGCCTCGATCGCGCCGATGATCATCTCGTCGTTGGCGCCGAACACCGCGTCGAAGTTCGGATAGGCCTGCATCAGGTTTTCCATGACACTGTTGCCTTGCGCACGGTCGAAGCCCGCCGTCTGGCTCACAAGGATCTTCACGCCTGACGTGGCGATGACTTCATCGAAGCCCTTCTTGCGGTCGATTGCGGGAGACGCGCCCGTGGTGCCCTCGAGCTCGATCACGGACCCCTGCCCGCCCAGCTTCTGGATGATGAATCGGGCCGCTGAGCGGCCGCCTTCCACGTTGTCCGCGCCGACGTGCACGAGCACTTTGTCGGTATTGGCCTTGCGGTCGATCGTCGCAACAGGGATGCCCGCCTTGACTGCCCCCTCGATGAACGGGACCAACGAATCAACGGTCATCGGAGAGATCAGGATCGCGTCCACTTTCTGGGCAACGAAACCTTCCACCGCCCCTGCCTGGGTGGCCGAGTCGTTCCGGCCATCGACAAAGACGAGTTTCACACCGAGCTTCGCGGCCGCCGCATCGGCATCATTCTTCATCGTCACGAAAAAGGGAAACTGCAGCCCGGGAACCGTAAATCCGATGACGATCTGGCCGCCTGGTCCTCTCGCAAACGCCCCGATGGGGATCAGCGCCAGAATTGCAACACAGATCAAAAAGGCCTTTCTCATGTGAAAACCTCCCTCTCTGAAAACATGAAAAGATGGAACCTCTCACAAACAGGAGATCCCTTGACAGAGTTTCCTGCCACGTCTCCTCGAGGACTTTCTTGACCTCCTTTCGACTGTCCTCCCTGGCAATCGATTGCGCAATCGACTGCGGAAACACCATATCACCAACCAAGAGCCGCGATTGAGTCCTCGCGAGACGACGAAACAGGAAATCATGGAGATCTGTCTCGGCGAGCGGCCTGTCGGCATCCGCGCACCCCAAGCTTGCGGCCAACGGGGGAAGGCGTCAAGAGCTTGCGGGTTGTACCGACACAAGTCTGCTGACGGCCTTCAAGACAGCCGAGGGTGGTCGGCAGACGGGGGATCAGCCTCTCCAGGCAGGCAATTCCGTTCTCCCCGTTTGACCAAGTTGATCTGACTCGAATCCAGGGACGATTGGTTAGCTAAGATTGACTATCCAGGCGGCGATCTCGGGGCCCTCGGGGCAACAGCCCCTGCCCAAAGTCGCATCACGGCTCACCACCCGCGGGTGAGGCTTTCCCAACCGGAGCAGGAGTGCTGGTTGTCCAACGCTCTGGGGTACCAGGCAGAGTACGCCGACTGACAGGACGGGAAGAATCCAGGGAACGCCTGTCGTCAGGCCGCCGGCATATTGGCTCGGAGAACGCACTTCACTCACCGGAAGCTCTCCCAGCCCAACCAAATCTTACGGAGGGGCTTCTGTAGACCTCACCCACGGCCCGCTACGCGCGCCTAGGAGGCACTCCCGGGGAAGGCTCGCATCGCTACTTTCTGCAATCAAAGGGACCATCTTTTCGTGTAGCAGTTGTGTAGCGCAAAAGCCTAGAAAACTGGGCAAGGACATAGCAGGCAGTAGAATCGTCGAACTGGTTTCTTCCTAATATATATCAAAGCATAGAACACCGTCGAACACGTGTTGGGTGTTTGGGGTGCAAGGGTCGGCGGTTCAAATCCGCCCAACCCGATTTTTTCTTCTCAAAGTGGGGATTTCTCTCTATTCCCTTACCGTTATCTTGACTGTCAGCTTATACTGGAGACCAGAGGGGGCCGTTCCAGGGTAATCTGGATTTTTTGCGCTGTAATCTTTCAACACGCTCCAACCACCAGTCGCTGTACTTTCTAGAAGAACATCAAAACGCCAAGAATTGGGGTCGCGGGTTGGGGGTGGAGCTTTGACCCCGAGAAACGTCAATGTGTTTTCTCCCACTTTGAGAATCGGATCTAATCGAACCCATTCGTCTACGCCCGCGAGGTCGCCGGGCTGGCTGGTGAGAATTTCTTTGCCATCCAGGTCCAGGGAGTAGCTGTTGTCGACCCATGTGACACGGAGGCGCAGTGGAGATCCTGCATGCCAATAGAGCACCTCCGTCTTCACAACCTGTTGTCCGAATATGAGGGGACCGGCCGCCAGGCTCATCATCATCGCCACAACGGCAAAGAGGAGAAATTTCGTGAAGCGCCGCAGCCTCATATCGGGCCTCCTTTGAGCAACAAGCACAAAAGTCATTTGCAGATGGCCCTTGCGTACTATGGGCATCGCACCAGCATACGGCGATTGCCCCGGCTACGGAAGCGGCCTCTTGATGAAGTAGTTCGCATCGTGCCTCTGCCGCCAGAGGACGGGAATCTCTTCTTTGTACGTCTCCCACAATCCTTTGTACGCAGGAGGCATTTGATCATCGATAAGGCTGCGGAACTTCGCCAGTGAATGAAGCGGAATGTTGGGATAGATATGATGCTCGGTATGATATTCCATGTGAAGGTAGAGGAAGGAGAGCACCGGGTTCAGACGGATTGTCCGCGTGTTGAGGCGATAGTCGAGGACGTCTTCCGCGAGCCCTGAATGCTGCGCAAGGATCAAGGTCCACATGAGGAATCCGCCGTACAGTCGTGGCAGGCTGAACAGAAGGATCGGAAGCCAGCTTCGCAGAACGATCGCGGCGGCGATGGCGGCGAGATGCACCGCAAGGCACGCCCTGCTTGACCAGAACATCCTCTGGTACTCCCCCTTCGGCACCGCCCTTTTCGCTTCGCGGCTGGGGACACCGAGAGAGTGCAGGATGAGAATGGGAAGGAGAGAGAATGTGCTGTCGAGATAGAAAAACTCGATCAGCACCTTCCACAGTCTGACGGGGTGCGGAGCCTGGATTGGATTGCATCGACGTCAAGGAAGATTTGCAGCCCACTTTTCTCGTGGTGGATGTAGGACGCACCGGTTCGGGACAGACCCGTTTGATATCGGCCTTCACGTGAGAGGTGAAGCAGCTTTGGCACAGATCCGCGACACTGTAAGGGCGCAATCTGCGGCGGAGCCGATCCGGCGTGTGTGGCAGAAGCCGCCGACGCGTCCCTACGGGTTCACCACGATCATCACCTTCATCGCTCGCTCGCGGTTGGCCTCGATGTACTCGTAGGCCTTCTTGTAGTCGGCGAACTCGAAATGATCAGTGATGAGAGGCGCCAGACGGATCTTGACGGCCTCCACCAGGTCGATTGCCTTCTTCCAGTCCGGCTCCTGGTACATGAGAGTGCCGATCAAGCGCAGCTCCCGGTCCTGCACGGTGCCCATGTCGACGACCGGTTTGTCTCCAAAGACTCCCACGACGATGATGTCGGTACCCTTGCGTGCCACCGCCACCGCCTGCGAGATGGTCTGCGGGCTGCCGACGCATTCGAGGATGAGGTCCGCCTTCGCATCGCCAAAATGCTCCTTCACGGCAGCCGCGAGGTCGGTTTTCCCAATGTTTACGCAAAAGTCGAGTCCGCATTCCTTTGCCTTGCCCAGGCGGAAGTCGCTCACGTCAGTGATCACCACCCCTGCGGCTCCCAGCCCCTTTGCGGCCTGTGCCACGAGGTTGCCGATGGGCCCGGCGCCCAGGACGAGGACCTTCATGCCGGAGACATCGCCGGCGCGACCCAGCGCGTGCACCGCGACAGCGGCAGGCTCGATCATGGCGCCGTGCTCCAGGTCCATGTGCGCGGGCAACTTGAGAACCTTGGACGCATCCACGGCGAAGAACTCGGATCCGGCCCCCGTTGTCTGGAACCCCATGACCTTCAGGCTGTCGCAGATGTGATACGCCCCGTGCCGGCAGGAGTAGCAGGTCCCGCATGTCACCTGCGGCTGAATCGTCACGGTGTCCCCGGGGGCAAGGCCCTTGACGGACCCGCCGACCTTCTCGATGACGCCCGACACCTCGTGTCCCTGCACCACCGGATACGGCGTGAGGGCGTGCTTGCCATG
>JBEKXR010000103.1:0-9924 GCA_049511935.1 Spirochaetia bacterium
CCGCAATGAAAAGTCCCCTCGAAACGTACGTAAGGAGGTATTTTGGCTCCATAATCACAATCGCGGAGCCAGGTGAAGACTCCACAGGGATATTGAAGATCAACTTCTTGGCAACCACGGAGGATGCGTTGTCCTTTTACTCAGGATCAGGAGGAAGTATCCCCTACGTCGATAGCTCCTTGCTCATATCTTTGGAGGATCTTGACCACCATGTTCTTTGGTCCGGTGAGTACATATACAAGGGTGGATGGGAGCTATCCGGATTTGTCAACACAACACCAATCGAAGCCGCAAAGTATAGCATCAAAACTCTGGCGGACCGCTTCGCCAAGGACGTGAAGACGTAGTTCACGGCAACGGCCTCGTGCAACAGGTTGACTTTATTGCGCGTTATCGTCAACGGGAGATCGGCTGAAGTGGCCTGAGTCTATCAGGGATGCGCGTGCGACTTTTTGCCACTTTTGTCGGCAACGGACTAAACGGGGAGACCTCGAGACAGCATAAGGCGCTGCGAGGGGGACGTTAGAGACTTCCCTCGGGCATTGATCTTCGGGCATGGTGAGGCTTTCATGGGTTCTGCGATGCAGGGTCGGTGCGCTCTCTCCTTCCGGACGCGAAGGGTAGACGGATGGTACAGATATCCGTCGACGTCGTCGGCCGGCAGGAGAAAGCGCTGCCGCCCCTCATGGAAGCACCACTCGGTTTCCTATTCGTGCCCTCGCAGCTCCGCGAATGATCGCTCACGAAGAGGGTCAGGCGATAGCGTGTCATGGTTTCCAACGAGCACTCGTGCTATTATTGCAGGCTCCGGGTCGTGTGACTGAGTTTCGGAGCCGCGAATAAACCCTCAAGAGGCGCGAATGGCGGTTCAAGGAGGCACCATGTTTGGCGAATGGGTCCTTTCTCATAACCGGTCGAACGTAACATCTTACGGGAATTTGAAGCTCTTCATCGGCATTCTCGGGATGGCGCTCCCAGTGATCCTTGTTGTCGGCGGCCTCTTCTATCCTGGGCACACCGTGCAGCACTCGGTGAGCCACTACTATCACACCGACTTGAGGGACGTCCTGGTTGGTACCCTGGCCAGCGCGTCGATTCTGTTCATGACCTACGCCGGGTATGGCATCATCGACGACATACTCACGTGGGCGATTGGCATGGCGGGCATTGGCGTCATCCTCTTCCCGTGCCCTACATTTCCCGAGATACCCCGGGCGGCTGTTGGCATTTTCCGGCTGGCGCAAGAGGTCTCGGGACCCATCCATTTTGGTTGCGCAGGCGCCTTCTTTTTTCTCTTGGCGCTCAACTCGATCTTCCTGTTCACCCTCAGTGACAAAAAGGTAGTGGGAGACGCGAAGCGCATGAGAAACATCGTCTATATTGTGTGCGGGGTAGTCATTCTGGCGTGCTTGGCAGCGCTGCTGATCCTGTACCTAATGGCAAACGACTTTTTCGGCAGCAGTTCCATCGCGCTTGTTTTCGAGGCTATCATGCTGCTCGCGTTTGGCTTTGCCTGGCTGGTGAAATCAGATATTGGCCTTTTCCCGGATATCGTGTCGACTCCGAAGAGGCGTTCGAGCAGCTCCCGGCGCAGATAGCGGACCCTCTTGCCGAAAAGCAGGGACGTCGTCCGAAGGGACTCCCCTGTTCAGGCGTTTCTTACGGCCGACGAACTCGATACGCCGCGGCGCTCGATTGGCGCCTAATCGAAGACATGATCTGCGAGGACTTCTTGCTTGGGAGGCAGACCCAGCGACTACCATCACTCGTTGACGTCTCGCCGCTGGGTTTGAAAAAAGGGCCGTGAGAGTTTTGTCCCAGAGAGACGGTCGCGGACGGTTGCCTGCTGTGCAGCGAGGCCGAGCCGCACCATTGCCACCGCCGTCTCGTAGCGGAGTATCTCAAACAACATTGGGGCGACGTCGATATCGCCCATCTCGGATAGGGGGACTGCCCGATGGCTATTACCAATCACGAGCGTGTCGGTCAGGCACTTGAACTTCTCAAAGAGGGACTAATTCCCTTCGTCGAGCGTGAACTCAAGGCGCAGGATGCACAGCTTTGGTTTGAGAAGGCCAAAGCCTCCGTCAGTGAATCGCAGGCAGACCTGTTCGGCACGAAGGGCAAGCCCCGCTGGGATGCCGCAGCACTCCTTATTGTGATGTGGAATCAATGGAATGAAGTCTTCAAGAAGACTCTCGGCCAGGCTGAACGCACTCTGGTGAGCGAGCTGCGGGATGTCCGCAATAAGTGGGCGCATCAGCAGGCCTTCTCCAGCGACGATTCCTACCGAGCGCTCGACTCTGCGGCGCGGCTTCTAACGGCAATCGCAGCGCCACAGGCCAACGAGGTCGAGAAGATGAAGATGGAGCTTCTCCGCCTGCGCTTCGACGAGCAGGTGCGTAGCGAGAAGCGCAAGAGCACGGGCACAGCTATCGAAAGTACTTCAACTGGCACCCTCAAGCCATGGCGCGAGGTGGTTACGCCGCACAAAGACGTGGCCAGCGGCCTCTACCAGCAGTCCGAGTTTGCCGCCGATCTCTGGCAGGTACACATTGGCGAAGGGACCGACGAGTATAAGAATCCGATCGAGTTCTTTCGTCGAACCTATCTCACCGAAAGCCTGAATAGGATGCTGGTTGGCGCGGTCAGACGACTTGCTGACCAGGGTGGCGATCCCGTTGTACAGCTTCAGACCAACTTCGGCGGCGGCAAGACTCACTCGATGCTGGCACTCTATCACCTGTTCTCCAGCGTCGCACCAAGTGACTTGCCGGGCATCGAGTCTGTACTGCAGGAAGCGCAGGCAAAGAGCATTCCCACCGCGCACCGCGTGGTGCTGGTGGGCAACAGAATCTCGCCTGGAAACCCTGTCACGAAGAAGGATGGCACCGTTGTCCGCACCTTATGGGGAGAAATCGCGTGGCAACTCGGGGGAAAGAAGGCCTATGCCCGGGTCAAGGCGGATGATGAGAAAGCCACGAGCCCTGGCGACGTGTTGCGGGAGCTTTTCAACGAGTATGGCCCCTGCCTGATCCTGATCGACGAGTGGGTGGCTTACGCCCGCCAGCTCCACGACCAGGGCGACCTTCCTGCCGGCAGCTTCGAAACGCAGTTCAGCTTTGCCCAGGTCCTGACAGAATCCGCAAAGCTGGCGAAGAGCTGCCTGCTGGTCATCAGCCTCCCTGCGTCGGACACCACTGGATCTCCGCACACGCAGGCGGACGACTCGGAGGTTGGTGGTCAGCGCGGACGGGAGGCGCTGGATCGGCTTCGAAACGTGGTGGGTCGGGTGGAGGCTTCGTGGCGGCCTGCAACCGCTGAGGAGGGGTTCGAGATAGTTCGCCGCCGGCTCTTCGAGCCCCTGACCGATCCCGTGCACTTCAAGGACAGAGATGTGGTGGCGCGCGCGTTCGCAGATCTCTACCGCACCCAGCACCAGGAGTTTCCGCCGGAGTGCCACGACGCCGACTACGAGAAACGGATCAAGGCCGCTTACCCGATACACCCCGAGATCTTCGACCGGCTCTATACCGACTGGTCCACTCTGGTAAAGTTCCAGCGTACCCGCGGCGTGCTGCGGTTGATGGCGGCGGTCATCAACAGCCTGTGGGAGAAAGGGGACCGCAACGCACTGATCCTGCCAGCTAATATCGCAATCGACGACCCACGGGTGCAGTTCGAGCTGACACGCTACCTATCGGATAACTGGGCACCTGTTATCGAGAAGGACGTGGACGGCCCGAGTTCTCTGCCGTTGCGGATTGATGGGGAGGTGCCCAACCTAGGCAAGTTCGCAGCTTGCCGGCGCGTGGCTCGTACAATCTACCTGGGCTCAGCACCGACGGCAACGGTTGCCCATCGTGGCATCGAAGATCGGCGGGTAAAGCTTGGTTGTGTTATGCCCGGTGAGTCACCCGCAGCCTTTGGCGATGCGCTGCGCCGGCTTGCGGGCGCAGCCACCTTCCTCTACCAGGATGGCCTGCGCTATTGGTATTCAACCCAACCAACGGTGACCAAGCTGGCGGAGGATCGCGCAGAGCAGTTGAAGCGGGAGCCGGACAAGGTGGTCCATGAGCTGGAGGAGCGCCTTCGTACGGACCTGCGCCGCGCGGGGGATTTCAGCCGCATCCATGCCCTACCCCAGTCGGGACAGGACGTGCCGGATGACCTCGATGCACGGCTGGTCGTGCTTCGTGTGGATGCGCCCTACAGCAAGGAGGCCGGCAACGCTGCCGAGTTGGCAGCAAAGGCCATCCTGGAGACGCGCGGCAACACGCCCAGGCTGTACCGAAATACGCTTGTGTTCCTTGCGGCGGACAAGATCCGGTTTCAGGATCTCGATGAGGCCGTGCGCCGCTATCTCGCGTGGGAATCGATCCTGGCAGAAAAGGAGACGCTCAACCTTGACCCAAACCAGGTGAAGCAGGCGGAGACTCAGAAGGCATCTATCGACAGCGCTGTCGCGGCGCGACCTCCTGAAACTTATCAGTGGCTCCTTGCTCCAGAACAAGGGACCCCCACGGCGCCGGTGACGTGGAAGGCAATCAAGTTGACCGGTCAGGACGCGCTGGCAGCCCGAGCGAGCAAGCGTCTCAGGAACGACGAGCTTCTGATCACCTCTTTTGCCGCTACGCGCTTGCGCATGGAGCTGGACAAGATCCCACTCTGGCGGGGAAACCATGTCGCAATGAAGAAGCTCGCGGAAGATTTCGCGCAGTTCATTTATCTCGCAAGGCTGGCCGGCCCCGAGGTGCTCGTGACGGCGGTTCGCGGCGGCCTTGCGCTCCTGACGTGGGAGCGCGACAGCTTTGCCCACGCAGACAGCTATGATGAAGCAGCGGGCCGATACCGCGGCCTTTCGTGCGGGCAGCAGGTTGTCATCAGCGCTTACGATTCTGCAGGCCTCCTGGTCAAGTCCGAGGTGGCCCGCAAACAGCTGGATGCGGAGACCAAGATTGTGCCGCCAGCCGGTGATGCTGAAGGCACGGGCCGTGGAAGCATAGAGGGACCAGGCACTGGCCCCGGAGCAGGCAGTTCAGGTCCAACCATAACACCCACGCCGCCAAAGCCAAAGCGGTTCCACGGCAGCGTAGACCTTGACCAGGAACGAGTAGGCAGAGATGCGGGTCGGATTGCGGAGGAAGTGATCAGCCATCTTACTGGTTTGGTCGGGTCGAAGGTACGGGTCACCCTTGAGATCGAGGCGGAGGTGCCGGACGGTGCGCCCGATGCCGTGGTGCGAACTGTGACGGAGAACGCGCGTACGCTGAAGTTCACAAGCCACGGCTTCGAGAAGGAGTGATCAAGGATAGGCGGCCAACAAGACAATGAATTTGCCCCTGCAGGAAGTCCTTGTGATTTCTTGACTATGTCAGATAACCGGCGAAAATTGACACTGAAAGATCAATTGAAACTCAATGCCTGCTAGTGAAAGAAGCAGGCTGCAGAGCTTTCTTAATAAGCGCTCCCGGCTTCCGTGTGGGTCACTTTCGGGCAGGTTTGGGCCGCCGCAGCTTGCGAAAGAGGCAGTCTCATCTGCTTGCCGATATAATTCGGCCTAAAAAAGGCCATCATATGAACGATCTGACTCTAGCGGCAAAGCAAATGCCTATGAATGCTCATCGTGTGCCACTACCCTTCCTTCATTGCCTTTCTTTCTCAGGCCTCCGCTCTATTTGATTGCAAGGTAAGTAACTATCATCAGAAATGGGAAAAACGCTCCACACGAAAGCCGGAAGAGCCCCGAGTTGTTTCGGGCTACAGTATGTTTGCATCGTTTGGCCTTTCTGTTCCACGGTATTTTGTTTGTCGCAAAACACTTATACCGGAACGAAAGGCCATTTTCAATTATGAGTGTGAGAAATCCGGGCTAATCGACCTTGTGATGGGCCCAGAGATTGTGCACTATTGCCTGGAAGCGCTGCACGGCCTCGCCTATACGAGCCGCCTGAGGCTGTACGAAACTCTCCCTGGCAAGATCACACTTTCCTGGGAAGCTGAAGACATGGGAAGGCAAGAGGATTTGATGTTTTCCCCCGGACAGATACGCGAGTTCTTCCTTCGACAGATGAGGCGGATGATACATCTTGCTCACCAAGCTGGGGTCGCCGTATTCCATCACAACGACGGAGCGGTCCGCAAGATCATCCCCGAGATGATCGACGCAGGGATTGATGTCCTCAACCCAATCCAGTGACGGTGCAAGGGCATGGATCGGAAAGGATTGAATAGGGAGTTCGGGGGATAGGATCGTTTTCCACGGCGGTATCGACAATCAAAGTACTCTCCCCTTCGGCACGGTCGAAGATGCCGGCACCGAAGTCATCGAGAACTTGGCTTTTTTTAGGGAAGGCGGAAGGTATATCCTGGCCCCTTGATAGAGCATTCAGGCCGTCTGCCCCACCGAGGACATCGTCGCTGTGTACGAGACAACGTACGAATTCGTATGGCATTAAGGAAGGCAAACCTTGTGAAAACCCGGGCCGACGATTTGCGGCTAACGAATTTCCAGCCGAAAAGCATGCTGAAAGTCCCGGAAACAATAGTAGAACGCCCACGGTTCACCACTATTGACTTCCATGCCCATCTCTCATTTGGTCCCGAGCTCTCTGCGCCAGCACGAAATGGCGGAGAGCCGAAAATACTCATCTCGGCGGATCAGGTTGTTCCGTTGATGGACGCGATGGGAATTCAGCTTCTCGTCAACGTCACCGGGGGGTGTGGGAAGTGCCTGGAGCAGACAATTGAATGGTTCGTGAAACCGCACCCAGCTCGTTTCGCGGTGTTTGTGGAACCGTGGTGGCAGAGAGTTATCGATCCGGGCTATCCGCAGTTCCAGGCGGACCAGATTGAACGGGCAAAGAAAGCGGGTGCCAGAGGACTCAAGATCCTCAAGACCCTGGGGCTCTATCTGCGCGAGCACGTCACGACAGGACCTCTGATCCTGATCGACGACAGACGGTTCGATCCGATGTGGGAAGCGGCCGGGGCCTTAAGAATGCCGGTTCTGGTCCACACCTCTGATCCGGAGGCGTTCTTCCTGCCGATCGACGGTCAGAATGAGCGCTACGAGGAGCTGCATGTTCACCCCGAGTGGTCATTCACCGGGAACTTTCCCTCAAACAAGGAGCTTCACGAGGCCAGGAACCGTGTCATCGAGCGTCACCCGACAACCCACTTTGTGCTCGCTCACGTGGGAGACGCAGAAAACCTTGCCTGGGTGGCGGAGTGGCTCGACCGGTATCCGAACGTGTCCGTAGACATGAGCGCGCGAATCGGGGAGTTGGGGCGCCAGCCACGTACGGCACGGAGATTCTTTGACCGCTATCAGGACCGAATCGTCTTTGCCACCGATGCAATCCCCTTTGCCACGGATTTTCCGCAGCAGACCTTCTGCGCCGAGCTCTACCGCATTTATAGTCGCTTCCTCGAGACGGAGGATGAGTACTTCGACTACGCGCCCTCGCAGATACCACCCCAGGGAAGATGGAGGATCTACGGGCTCGGTCTGCCCGATACGATTTTGAAAAAGGTGTACCACCAAAACGCGTCCCGTCTCCTCGGGATCACCGGTGAAACAGCACGCAGGTCTCCCTGAAACGGAGCACCTCGTGCAGCGAAGACCGCCGGCCTCCCCGGCCGGCGTGAGAGGGAGGGTTGCTTATGCGGGGGAGCTATGCCGAAGGATAGAACGCGTGAAGAAGAGCCTCTCAAGTGCCTCGACAGCTTGCGTCCCATGAGCGCCTTGACGCTGAGCGTGAACTGTGCACTCGTTCAGATCTGACTTCTGCGAACGCTTGCAACTGTGTCAGCCTTTACGGACTCATAGGATGCGAAAACCAATTCCATGGTTCTCAGTCCGTCAGTCTCATCCGCATTCGTCGATTTCTCCCCAGTCGCCTTTTCCTTCTGGTAATCAAGGAAGATCATGCCATGCTGCTTGCTCAAGGCATTCGGGTACCGATATTCGATTCCGGATGGAGTAAAGGCTTCTATCCTGTAGTTGTTGTATAAGTCCAGACTGGCACAACCTTTGGTGCCTATGATTCTCATCGTGACGTCTCCCCAAGGCGGATCAGAGGGCTTGCGAGACCACGAACAATCGATCTGATAGACCGCGCCTCCGTCCAGCTCTCCATGGCAGACCGCGATATCCTCAGCTTTGATGCCGCTTAAAGCCGACTTCGCGTATGTTCTCACATTAATGAACTCCTTGCCCGTGAGGAAACGGATAATATCCGCGACATGGACTGTATGGTCAATGATGCAACCGCCCCCATTCGTGAGAGGATCCTTCACCCATTCCGGCGCACCTGGTTCATACATGCATCCATGGTTGGTAGCCATGATCGCTTCGATATCGCCGAAATCTCCTTGCTTGATACGATTCTGTATCTCAGTTATTGCGGGATGAAACCGCAACGGATAGGTGGTAATGAATCGTACATGATTATCTCGGCATGCTCTCACCAAAGCAAGATTCTCTTCCAGGCTGATCGCTATCGGCTTATCGCAGAGTATGTCCTTTCTTGCTTTCGCAGCCGCCACAGAATCTCTTGCATGATCGCAGTTCCTGCTCGTTACAAGCACGGCATCAATGCTCTTGTCCTGAAGGAGCTCGTCGCGGCTCTTGTAGTACGTCGCGCCGTACCTGTGCAACCACTCCTCGCACTCCTTCTTGTTATCATGTGCAATTGCGGCTACTTTAACGACATGTTGAATGTTGTCCAAAGCCGGAAAGTGATTGCCGGTCGCGTGGGGGTGCTCCAGGCTGATAACCCCAAGGCGTATGATCCCACTTTTTATCGGGGTGAACTCTCTGAGGTCCGAGGCAACGCCGTCCGAACACATGGTTCGACCCAGGAATTTGCCCTTTGAAGTTTCAATGGAATAGCATCCCAAGCCCTTGTTCGATCTGTAGATGAGCGAGCTTTTCGTTCCGATGATCTCGAAGTCCAACGAGTCTGTCATGCCAAATGCTGCGAAATCAATGAAGATTCTCGCAAGCAAGCCAGACGAGAATCTCAGCAGGCCCGATACGAAAAACTTCTTCTCCAGCAGGGACTGTGAATCAACCTGCCCGAACATGCGAGATAATCTATCAACCCATGTCTGTACGCGTTCTCTCGGGCCTTGGGCGGCTTGCATCTCCTGTCTGATTTCTTGAACGCAGACTTCTACGGCCTGTCCGACAGTGCCTTTCGCAAGTTTCTTTTCGACAACTTCCCAGGGACCCATCTCAAGAAACCATTCTTTTCTCATTCTTGCGTTACTCCATTCGCTGTGACACCATCATGCTTTCAAAGCTCCGCTTGTAAGACCCTTTATAAACTGCTTCGACAAGAGGTAATACATCAGGAGCAGCGGAAATATGACCAGATTCAACCCGGCATAGAGAATCCCCCATTGGTTTTCAAATTGTCCCATAAACCTGGACAGGCCAACCGGAAGGGTTTGTATTCTCGGATCCCGAAGAAAAATGAGCGGCATAAAGAAATCATTCCAGACATCCCGAAAGGTGAATATTGCTGCTGTCGCAATTGCCGGCATAACCAAAGGGACGGCTATCCTGATGAATTTTGCAAGCTCCTTTGCCCCATCCATTTCTGCAGCCTCGAAGAAATCGGCCTGAATCGATCTCATGAAGTCCGTCAGGATAAAAGTTGCGAAGGGAATACTCTTTGCAGTATAGACCATGATCACGCCGATTCTCGTATTGTAGAGACCCATGAAATTCAGCATCTTGAACAAGGGAATCAGGAGAACTGCCACCGGAATCATCATTCCCAGAATGACGTAGAAGAATAATACGTTCTTCAGCCGAAAGCTGAAATGACTCCGCGCGAAAATGTAGCTAGCCATCGAGCTCAGTGCAATCACGGATACGAGGGTGCATCCCGTTATGATGAAGCTATTCTTGTA
>JBEKXR010000104.1:0-9894 GCA_049511935.1 Spirochaetia bacterium
CTTCCTCTCCCTGCCTGAGGTAGATCCGAAGCTCATCAAGCGGAACACCATCAAGGGCTCCCAGTTCATCCAGCCCTTGTTCGAGTTCTCCGGCGCCTGTGCCGGCTGCGGTGAAACGCCGTACGTGAAGCTCATGAGCCAGCTTTACGGAGACAGGGCCGTCATCGCCAACGCCACGGGCTGCTCGTCGATCTACGGCGGAAACCTTCCTACGACGCCCTACACGAAACGCGCCGACGGGCGCGGCCCTTCGTGGTCGAACTCTCTCTTCGAAGACGCGGCGGAGTTCGGATTCGGCATGAGGCTCACCTCGGACAAGATGTTCGAGTTCGGCAACGAGCTCATCGACGCCATCGTGGCTTCCGGAAAATCCGCTGCACCGCTGGCGCTCCTCCAGCAGATCCGCTCCGCGGACCAGTCCACGCAGGAAGGAATCGAGGCCCAGCGCCTTCGTGTCGCAGAGCTGAAAAAGGCGCTTGCAAAGCCCGGCTCCGACAACGAGAAGCGGCTTCTCGCCGCGGCGGACTTCTTGTTGAAGAGATCCGTATGGATCGTCGGCGGTGATGGCTGGGCGTATGACATCGGGTACGGAGGCCTTGATCACGTGATCGCCTCCAACCGCAAGGTGAACATCCTCGTGCTGGACACGGAGGTGTACTCGAACACCGGCGGCCAGATGTCGAAGGCGACGCCCGTTGGGGCGATTGCGAAGTTCGCAGCGGGCGGCAAGCCGACCGGCAAGAAGGACCTCGGGATGATGGCGATGGCCTACGGCAGCGTCTACGTCGCCCGGGTGGCGTTCGGTGCGAACAGGATCCAGACCATCAGGGCCTTCAACGAGGCGGACGAGTACGACGGCCCCGCCCTCATCATCGCCTACAGCCACTGCATCAACCACGGCTACGATCTGCGCAAGGGCATCAGCTAGCAGAAGCTCGCCGTCGAGTCGGGTGCGTGGACCCTGTTCCGCTACAACCCGAAGCTGAAGGCGGAAGGCAAGAACCCGCTGATCCTCGACTCCCGGGAGCCGACGGCGGATATCGCCGATTACATGTACAACGAGATCAGGTTCCGGGCCCTCAAGCAGTCCGGCCCCGAGAGGGCGGCCCAGCTCCTGGAGGTCGCGCGCAAGGACGCGAAGGAGCGGTACTCGTTCTACAAGTACCTGGCGGACAGGCCGTCATAGCGTGCTGACCTGGGAGTCCCTGGCGGAGCGTCGCATGCCTCCTTGGTACGAGGATGCAAGGCTGGGGATCATGATCCAATGGGGGCCGTATGCCGTCGCGGATCGGTCACCCGCAGCAGCCGGGGAACCACTCGAGGTGATCGCCGGGCACTGGGGACGGCGGGGACGGTACGACGCGTTCGCGCGGGAGTTCCGCCAGGGGCTGCGCGAGTGGGATCCGGCGGGCATCCTCGGCGCTGTCGCGGCGAGCGGCGCGCGCTACCTCGTCGTATCCGCGAAGCACCACGATGGGTTTGCGCTCTGGCCCGCGCGGACGAAAAACCCGCGCAAGCGCGGATGGCAGGTGTCGCGCGACGTGGTGGGCGAGCTCGCCGGGGGCGCACGCGCGCTCGGCCTGAGATTCGGCCTGTACTATTCTGCGGGCCTGGATTGGACCTTCGGCGGCAAGCCGGCCAGCGGCCCCGCCGGCCTGGCCGCGGCAATCCCCCGCACGCAAAGCTACGCGGCGTACGTCGACGCGCAATGGCGGGAGTTGATCTCCCGATACTCACCTTCCATCCTCTGGAACGACGTCGGCAGCCCCGCGGCAGAGGATCTGCTGGCCTTCTTCGCCCACTACTATGAGGCGGTGCCAGATGGCGTGGTGAACGACCGCTTCGGTCAGCCCGAAACGGAGGAGCCGGGCAGGGACCGGCTCGGGATCGCACGAGCGCTGCGCCGGCTCTTCGCGCCGCGGGCGCCGCGGCTTCCCGTGCGGGCCGGCGCGACGCTCCCCGTCACGCACGCGGACTACCACACCGTCGATTCCGAGGCGTCTTTCCCTGACCGGGAAGGCCCATGGGAATGCGTGCGCGGCCTCGGCTCCGCGCAGGGTCACTCCTCCGCGGAATCAGAAAACGATCTGATGCCGGTATCGGCCGTCGTGCGGCTTCTCTGCGACGTGACCGCCCGGGGAGGCAACCTCCTTCTTCGCGTCGGCCCGAATGCGGATGGCTCGGTGGGACCTCTGCTGACCATGAGACTCCACGGGTTGGGCGACTGGTTGAAGCTCAACGGCGAAGCGATTTTCGGCACCCGGCCCTGGGGCGAACGGGAGGGTGTGACGGAGGACGGGATCGAGGTGCGCTTCACTTCAAGGGGAATGACGACCTACGCGATCCTGCTGGGCACCCCCGCCGACCGCACCATCGTTCTCCCCTCACTCAGGCTCCTGCCGTATGCGGGCCTCCGTGTGCTCGGATCGATTGGCTATTCGACATGGTTCCAGGAGGGCAAGGACATCCACATCCGGCTGACCGAACCGCTGCGGGAATCCCCTGCGCACGTGATCAGCATGACTCCCCCGCCACGGCCTTGAGCCCTCCCGGATCCCCGCCCCCGATGTCCTGCTATCCCTTGGACAGGCGCTCGAAAATACCTCCCAGCTCTGCGCATGCCTTCGTGAAGACAGCGAAGAGCTCGTCGTAGGCCTGCTTTGCCCCGGCATTCGGATGATACGTCTTCTGGAACCGGACGAGGTTTTCCGCGGCGTCCGCCGGCGTGTCGAACTCCTCCAGCCCGTAGAATCCCACGCAGGCATTTCCGACGAGGTCCGATTCCTCCTGCTCGGGGAGGAGTACCTTCCTGCCGGTAATGTCCGCCCGGGCCTGGCACCACAGGGGCATCCGGGCGAGGCCGCCGGTCACCCGCAGGTCCGCGATGCGGCAGCCGACCTCCTCCATCACTCCGAGTACCGACCTCACGGTGAACCCGCTCGACTCCACGACCGCCCGCATCATCTCGCGCTTGCCGTGGTCCAGCGTGAGGCCCAGGAACGCGCCCCGCATGTGCGAGTCCCGGATCGCGAATCTCTCGGCGGTCAGAAAGGGGAGGAAGAGCAGCCGGCCCGCGCCCGGCGCCGCAGTGGCGGCATCCTTCAAGAGCGCGTCGATGTCGCCCCTTCCCGTGCCCAGGACCTGGGCGGCCCAGTCCAGGGCCGCGCCCGAGGAAGAAATGATCGCCGACACGTTGAAGGATCCGCTCACGACGTGGGGGAAGCACAGGAGGCGCCGATCGTGCACGGGCGCCGGCCAGCAGAGGTTGATGCCTTCCGAAGTGCCCGCCCGGTCGCAGGTGCGCCCGGTCTGGGTCGCCGCGGTGCCGAGGATCGACATGATGAAGTCGGGCCCGCCGGCGATGACGGGAAGGCCTGCCGGGATGCCCAGCATCTCGTCCGCCTCCGTTCGAACGGTGCCGATCAGGTCTCCCACGTCCACGAAAGGCGGGAACTTCTCGGGGTCCATGCGCAGGTGGGGAATGGCGCCCTCGTTCCAGAAGAAATCACGGAACATCTGCGTGGGGACGATGCGCACGGCGTTGCCCGTGAGAAAAAAGGAGACGTACTCCGCGCAGGGCAGGAAGTGCCGCGTGCGCTCGTAGATCTCGGGCTTGTGCCTCATGATCCAGAACGCCTTGGGAAGGTAGAACGAGGCATCCAGCGGCGTGTCGGAGAACTCGGCGATCAGGTCCGCCTCCTCCTGGGCGCGCCGGTCCATCCAGGTCATTGCGAAGTCCAGCGGATCCCCCTCGGTGTCAACCGGCACGAGCGTGGGCCCGTTGGCGCTCACCACCACGGCGCGGATCCGGCCCTTCTCCTTGAGGCCGAGCTGCGCCGTGACGAGGGCCATGCCCGACAACCAGGTGTTGGGATCGCACTCGCGGCGTTCAGGATCGTGCGTCTCCACCATCCGGACCGGGGCCTGCGCGCTGGCCAGAACTTTTCCCCCGATGCTCACCACGGCGGCCTTCAGGTGAGTCGTACCGATGTCGTACGCGAGGATCATATGGGGCACAGAATATCATGGACCGCGCGGGCCCGCCATGGCGCGGAGGTGACACGCAGTCTGCATGCGCCGCTTCGCCGGCTCTTGACTTTTCTCCGTGTTCTGGCAAGATTTTCATCAGCCTTTTCTTCGAGGCAGGGAGAATTTCCCGACCGGCGGTGACAGCCCGCAACCTGGAGAGCGTCGAAACGAACCGCGCTCGAGAGTGGAAACGGTGAGAACCCGTTGCCGACAGTACAGTCTGGATGGGAGAAGGAAGGATGCATGGGTTCGAAGTTTGTCATTGAGGCGAAAAGCCTCGGCTTTTCTTTCACGAGAAAACCAATAATCGATTCTCTTTCATTCACCGTGAGCGCCGGTTCGTTCATCACGTTCCTCGGCCCTTCCGGATGCGGAAAGACGACGCTCCTCAACCTGATCGCCGGTATCTATCGCCCCGTCACCGGGGACCTGCAGGTCCGCACCAGCCGCATATCCTTTGTGTTTCAGAACGATGCGCTGCTCTCCTGGCGCACGACCCTCGGCAATGTTCTTCTCCCCCTCGAGCTGGCGGGAAAGCACATTGACGCTGAGCTGCGGGCCCGTGCGCTGAAGGTGCTCGATGACCTTGGACTGGCGGGATGTGAAGACTACTTTCCCTCGCAGCTCTCGGGGGGAATGAAGAAGCGGGTCGAGCTGGCCCGGGCGCTGGTGACCGAGCCCGAGCTTCTCATCCTGGACGAGCCCTTCTCTTCCCTGGACATCATCACGCGGGAAAAGCTGAACATTCTCCTCCGCAGCCTCCACCGCCGAACGCGCTGCACGGTGGTGATGGTGACGCATTCGGTGGAGGAGGCGTGCTTTCTCTCCGACCATATCGTCGTCTTCACGTCCCTGCCGGCGCAGGTCTTCGACGTGCGGGAACTGGGCAAGAACGGGGAGGAGCCGCCCGACCAGTACCTGCTTTCTCAAGCGGAGCGGGACGCGGCCGCTGGAATTCGAAAACACGCCCGCGTGCTCTGGGCGGCGCTCCCGGAACCCGTCTCCCGCGCAAGGGGAGGGGCGGACGAGGAAAAGGAAGTCGACGCCGCAGGGGGGTGGGCCAGGTTTTTCAAGAGATTCTACGGATGGATGCTCATCCCGCTGGAGATCGTGGTGCTGTATTTCCTTCTCGTATTCCTCAAGGTTCACATCCCGATCCCCGACTACATCCTGCCTCATCCCTGGGGGATCGTCACCAGGTTTGTCGGCACTCTTGCCTCCGGCACGATCCTCCCTGACCTGGGGATGACTGTCTACGAGTCCCTCGTCGGGTTCGCCGCGGCCTTTGCCGCGACGCTCGCCCTCGGATACGCGATCGCGCGATCGCGGCTCCTGTCCCGGCTCCTCATGCCCTACCTCATTGCGTCGAACACGATCCCTTCAATCGCCCTGGCCCCTTTTCTCGTCCTGTGGTTCGGGTTCGGCGCGACGCCGCGGATCGTCACGTCCGTGATCGTGATCTTCTTCCCCATGCTCGTGACGAACATCTCGGCCATCGGGATCGCCGAGAAGCGGCTCGCCCAGCTTCTCGCGTTTTTCCGCCCGACCCGGTGGCGGCGCTTCGCTCACTTCGAGCTCCCCGCGTCCCTCCCGATGATCACCAGCGGTGTGAAGGTGTCCATCACCCTCTCCGTCATCGGCGCGGTCGTGGGCGAGTTCGTGTCGGGAAACAAGGGCCTGGGTTCCCTGGTGAGCATCGCGAAGGCGAACTTCGACGTGGAGCTCATGTTCGTGGGGCTCGTGTGGCTCATCATCCTCGGGCTCGCATATTACGCGGCCGCGAGCATCGGCTATCGGCTCGTGGCGCACGGTATTCGTTAGGAGGATTCGCATGAAGAAAATGGCGGCGGCGGTCATCGCCGGACTGGTCCTCTCCGTCTGCCTCTCGTGGGCCGCCGGCACCGGCGGCATCGACACGGTGAGGCTGGCCATCGGGTACATCCCCCACGTGCAGTTCACCCCGCTGTACGTCGGGATCGACAAGGGTTTCTACAGGGACGAGGGGATCGATCTCGAGCTGAACTTCGGGTTCCAGTACGACGTCTTCTCGCTCCTGGCTGCCGGCAAGATCGACATCGGGCTCTCTGACTCGGACCAGCTGGTGATCTCCGGATCGAAGGGTCTCGGGCTCCAGGCCATCTACCAGTACTACCAGAAGTACCCGGTGACGATCGTGGCAAAGGCGGGGACTGCAACGACACCTGCTGACCTGAAGGGCCGCAGGATCGGCACCCCCGAGATGTCCGGCAGCTCCTGGATCGGCCTGCAGCTGTTTCTGAGAAAGTACGCACTGGAGAACGCCGTGCAGGTGGAGAAGATCGGCTACACGCAGGTGCCGACCCTGCTGAGCGGCAAGGCGGATGCGGTGGTCTGTTTTTTGAACAACGAGCCGGTGGCGATGCGCGCCGAGGGCATCGCCATTCGGCAGTGGGACGTGAAGGACTGGAGCGACATGGTGGGCGCTTCGTTCATCAGCTCACGCGCGATCATCACTTCGCGCGAACCAGTGATTGCCCGGTTCGTGCGGGCGACGAAGAAGGCCATGGAGTTCACCGTGACTCACCGGGACGAGGCATTCCAGATCGCGCTGAAGAATGTCGGCAACGTGAAGAAGGAGGACGAGCCCCTGTTCCGCCTGCGTCTGGACGCCACCTGCGAGCTGTTCGCCAGCCCCCAGGGGTACGGCGCCCTGGACGCCGGGCGCTACACGCGCTCCATCGCGGAGCTCGTCACCCTGGGGCTCATTCCATCAGCCTACCCCGCGGAGAACATCCTGCGGCAGTTCTAGGGCACAGCGCACGCGGTGCACTGTCTAGGATCGTGTCTGGCCGTGTCAGGTGTGTCAACGCGGTAGATGTACGGCACACACACCGCGCGGAGCGCGGTATCGCTCAGGCCGCGCGCTCCCGGATCCTCGACGTGATCAGCGTCGAGGCCATGAGGATGCTCCATGCCCCGATGATCTTCAGAGCGTCTCCGATGAGGAAGGGCAGGAAGCCGAGGGCCACGGCCTTGCCGGCTCCCGTGAAGATGCTGAGCTGCGCGAGCCCGGGGATGTAGACGACGAGATCGGCGGCACACAGCGTCAGGAGAAGCCCCGCGGGCCTCGCCGCACGTCCCCTCTCCGCCAGCAGGCCGGCAACGAACGCCGCTGCGACGCAGCCGACGAGGTAGCCGCCGGTCGGGCCGAGGAGATGCGCGATCCCCGCCGTGCCGCCGGAGAAGAAGGGCAGCCCGAGAGAGCCCTCCGCGACGTACGCAGCAGCGGCGAGCCCGCCCCGGCCGCTTCCCAGGAGGCAGCCGGTCAGGAGGATGGCGAAGGTCTGCAATGTGACCGGTACCGGTGTGAACGGCAGGGGAATGGCCACCTGGGCGCTCAGGGCAATGAGAAGAGAGAATCCAGCGACGAGCGCCGCATCGAACACCCGGGCGAGCCGCGGGCTCGCGGGGCGGACAAGGTCAGCGGAGACGGGCGAAGCCATGGAGCACCTCCGCGCCGAGGGTAGCGGAGAATCGGCGCGTGTTTCAAGCCAGCCGCTGCGCGCGGCAACAGCTCTCTTGACACTCACTGTCGGGAGCGGGATGCTCTTTCCTCGAACTGGGAGAGGAATGAACCCCGAGAGCGCCGGCCGTTCCCGCCCCGCGGCAGGCTATTTCACACAGCGGCCTGTCCGACCGGGCGAGCTTCCTGCAATCATGAGGAAGCATATCGCCACGGGCACGATGGGGTCGGCCTGGGGCAACATCATCACGGGAATCATCTACGTCTACTTCGGGAACGCAATCGGCCTGAGCAGGCTGCAGTGGGGCATTCTCGGCGGAATCAGCTCATGGGTCGTCGTCATGCAGCCGCTGGGAACGATGCTCGCGGAGCGCGCGGGCTCGCGGAGGCTGGTGTGGTTCTGGACCGCGCTCGCCGACCGGGTGCTGCGGATGGTGGGCATCGTCGGCGCCTTCCTGCTCTGGCGCGCCGGCAGCACCTCGGGCTACCTGGTCTTCATGGCGGGCGTCTGCGTGGGAACGCTCGTGGGCAACCTCTCGCCCGGCCCCTGGTATGGCTGGCTGTCCACGATCATCCCCCAGGAGGTCCAGGGGACGTTCTGGGGCAGGCGGGACAGCTGGATCTCCTTCGTTGTCATCCTCGTCACCCTGCCTTCGGGCCTCCTGATGGACCTCGTGCCCCGGGGCGGCAAGCTGGAGACCGCCACGGTGATTCTCGTCGCTGTGAGCCTCCTCGGCTTCCTCGACATCCTTATCCACGGCACGCTTCCGGAGCCACCGGCGCGCCCTGCGGCATCGCGAGGCTCGATTGCCGGCATGCTCACCCCCCTCAGGGACCGTGGCTTCAGACCCTGGCTCGTGTTCACCGCCGGCTGGAACTTCAGCCTTTTTCTCGGCGGTTCGCTTGCCACTCTGTATTTCATGGAGAACCTCGGTTTCAAGAACAATCTTCTCGGCGGAATGATCGCCGTCACGATCCTGGGGCTGCTTGGCACCCTCCTGGCGGCCCGTCGCGTCGGGAGAATGGTGGACAGGTTCGGCGTGAAGAGGATGCTTGCGGCATCGCATCTTTTCTGGTCGTGCGTTCCCGCCATCTGGCTCTTCGCGACCCCGGGTACGGCCATCTTCTGGGTTGGCTTTGCCGGTGTGGTGGGAGGGGTGTTCTCCGCGGCGGCGGCGAATGCGAGCGTGAAGCTTGCTATCCGCTTCCCTCGTCCCGAGGACAGCGGCATGTACATGGCGATTTCGTCGATGATCGGGAGTCTCGCCGGAGGACTCGGTTCCCTGGCGGCCGGCCTCTTCCTGAACGTCATGGGTACCTGGACCGTGACTCTCTTCGGGTTGGTGGTCAGCGCTTTTCCCCTGCTCTTCGCCGCCTCGACCCTGCTTCGATTCGCGACCGTCTTTGGACTTCTGCCGAGAATTCGCGCCACGCCCACAGCGGGGCGCGAGAAGAGGACGTTCCTTCTGCCGCTGTTCTTCGAGGGACTGCCCGGCATCGAGAAGATCCGCCGCGCGCAGCAGCGGGACCCGGGCCCCCCGCCCTAGTCCTCTCCCTTCTCGTAGTTCCGCCCGTCCCACGCCGGTGCCCGGGACCTGCCGACGAGCCCCGCGAGGACCACCACGGCGAGGACATAGGGGAACATCTGCACGAACTGGCCGGGGATGGGGATTCGCGATTCGAAAATGATCCGGAAGGTGTCGGCGTAGCCGAAGAGCAGGGAGGCGAGCACCGCGCCCGTGGGATCCCAGCGGCCGAAGATCACGGCGGCAAGGGCGATGAATCCCCGGCCTGCCACCATGTTGTTGATCCACTTGTCCGCGAACAGGGTTGCGGAGGCGATCCCGCAGAAGGCACCGCTGATCAGCACCCCCGCGTACCGCATCGCGGTGACGTTCACCCCGAGGGTATCGGCGGCTTCCGGATTCTCTCCGACGCTTCGCAGCCTCAGGCCGAACACGGTCTTGTACAGGACGAACGCCGCAATGACCACAATGGGAATGAGCCAGAACGACAGGGAGTTGACGCCGATGAGCTTCGGGAACAGGAACGGGTTGATCTTGGACTGGGTCTCGGCGCCGAAGAAGCTCTGGCAGAGAAAGCGCGAGAGCCCGATGGAAAACACGTTGATCGCGACACCCGAGACGACATGATCCACCTTGAACGTGACGGTCACCACGGCGTGGATGAGGCTCATGAGGATTCCCGTGAAGATCGCCACGACCAGGCCCACCCACACGCTCTGGAACGTGATGGCGCCCCACACCAGGGTGAGCGCGGTCACGCTCATGATGCCCTCCAGGGCGATGTTCACGACGCCTCCGCGCTCGGAGAACACGCCGCCCAGCGCCGCGAACGCGATC
>JBEKXR010000105.1:0-9841 GCA_049511935.1 Spirochaetia bacterium
GGCGTCATCGGCACGGGCTCCGTCGTACGGGAAATATACCAGTACCTCTATTTCCGCAGCACGTACACGCCCTGCATCCAGGTAGCGGCCATCTGTGACACCAGTGGAGAAACTCTCCGTGCTTTCGGCGATGCCTGGAAAATCCCGACATCAGCGAGATTCATGAACTTCAACGCCATGATCGAAGGTGGTGGGCTCGATGCCGTCGCGGTGAACACACCGGACAGCATGCACCGGGAGCCGACCATCACGGCGCTGAAAGCGGGCCTCGACGTGATCCTCCCCAAGCCGACGGCGGACAAGGTGATCGACGCGCACGCCATCATGGAGACCATTGGCTCGACGGGACGATTCCTCGGTGTGGACTTCCACAAGCGCGAGGACCCCATAACCAAGGAGGCAAGGGCCCGCTACGTGGAGGGGACGTACGGGACGCTGCAGTCTTCGGTGTGGTACATGATCGACCGGCTCCTCGTGGCTGACCCGAACCACCAGCCGCGCTTTTTTTCCTCCGCGGATTTCGCGGAGAAGAACAGCCCCGTCTCCTTCCTGACCTCGCACATGGCGGACACGTTCATGTACATCACCCGGCTGAAGCCGCTCGAGGTCCGCTCAATCGGCTACCGGCAGAAGCTCCCATCTCTGTCTCCCATCGCCGTCAACGGCTACGACCTGGTGGATACGACGATCATCTTCGAGCATGGCGTTCTCACCCACATCATCACCGGCTGGGCCCTTCCCAACAGCGCGAACTCCCTCACCGTTCAATCAGCCCGGCTCCTGTTCTCGGACTGCATGCTGGAGCTCTGGCAGGACCGTTACGGCTATCACGAGGTGACCGATCGAGGGATCGACGACCGGAACATTTTGTTTCGCAACTTCGAGGAGACCGGACTGGTTACCGGTTTCGGCATGGACTGCCCCGGCAAGATCGTGAAGAACATCCTGCGGTTCCGCAATGGGGAAATCGAGAGGATGGAGCTGGAAGCGCTCTTCTCACCGTTCGCCCTGGGCTTCTATACGACCCTCGTCTGCGAGTGCGCCCATGCCTCCCTGGCGGGCGGCCGTGAGCTCAAGGAAGGGGTTGTGATCGGCACGACGATCGACGCGAAGGACTACCTCAGGAGCTGCATCGGAGGGGCCGCGGAGCGCTACTACTGACCGAGGGGCAATATAGAAGTCGATAGTGTCCGGATTGGGTCCGATCCGTGTGCTGGTGTCCGGCGCGGAGAGAGCGTCGACGTCTGCCTGCTCCAGGGCGAAGTCGAAGATCCGGCTGTTTTCCTCGATCGGCTCCGGATGGACCGATTTGGGGATCATGACGACCCCGATCTGGAGGTCTCATCGCAGGATGATCTGGGCCGGCGTCCTTCCGTACTGTCGAGGGACTTTCCCCAACGTCAAGGCGCTGACTGCGGCTATCATGCAATACCTTGAGAAGCACAACCAAAACCCGCAGGTTTTCGTTTGGAGTGCACCGGTTGAACAAATGTTGCCCAAGATCGCCAAATGTGAAGAAGCGTAAGACGCACTACACTAGAGGTGCTGGAGGGTCAGGGAGGGGAAGCAGTTGACGCGGAGCCGCGTAGCGATCGTCGGGATAAGACCTCGGCGATGCGGCTCGAGCGAGAGAAGCCGGCGCGGGAGCGGGGTGGATCTCAATCCAGCGGAGCGAAAGGAGCGGAGAACCGCCGTACGGCCTGCGTCAATTCCCGTCCAGGATTTCGAAGAAGTACTCGTCGAGCGCGACCAGGGCGCTTCCTGTCGCGGAATCGTATTCACCGAGTCCGGAAAGACTGAACTCGATGTTCTTCTGGAGCCAGGGCAGCACATGGGCATGGACCTCTGCTTTCAGCGGGGCCAGGAAGAGGTCGCCCGCGCCCCTCACGATGCCACCCGACAGAACGATCTTGTTTGGATTGAGGATGTTGATCATGACGCTGATGCCGATGGCGATTTCCCGCGCCGATTCCCGGATCAGGGAGGTTGAAAGTTTGTCGCCCGTGTGAGCGGCATCGATGATGTCCTTCACCGTGAGGTTCATGGTGTCCGTGACGCTGTTCAGGGAGCTGACAACACCCGTATCGAGGGCCTCCTTGCAGCGCTTGACGACGGCCCAGCCCGAGGCGCTGCTCTCCAGGCAGCCGCGGTTGCCGCAGCAGCAGATGCTCTCGTTCTGGGAGATGTCGATGTGGCCGATTTCGCCGGAAATGCCGTACCGGCTCATCAGGGGTCGTGCGTTGACATAGATGCTACTGCCCAGTCCCATGCCGATGGCGATGTAGACGAAGTTCTCTTCGTCCCGGCAGCTGCCGAGCTGTTTTTCGGCGAAGGCCATAGCGTTAACGCTGTCCTTTACCGCGATGTGGGGGTTGCCGAACACTCGCGCATAATGGTCGGCGACGGGAAAGTCCGTCCATTCGGGGACCTTGTTGAGGAACAGGCATTTCTTCTCCGCCTCGTTGATGAACCCGGTGATCCCGATTCCAATGACGGCAAGATCCTCTTTTCGCTTCCTGGCTTTCACCAAGGCCGTGGCGGCCACCCCCTCGATGTCCGGAACCTTTAGTCGGGAATAGTTGAAAGGCTCGCGCTCGGCCTTGTGGGAGCTCACGATCGTGCCGTTCATATCCGTCACGACCGCCCTCACGAAGTTGGTCCCCAAGTCGATTCCGAGAGCGTGCGCCAGATCGTCCCGCAACTTGATCCGCATTGGTCTTCTGCCGCCGCGGGACTCACTCTGGGAAACTTCGATCAGTCGCATAGCCTTGAATGTAGACGTCGCGTCCAGAATCGTGGTCGGGCTGAGCCCTGACAGCCGGGAGAGGTCGGCCCTGCTGAGTTGCCCTCGTCGCCTTATGATCTGCAGGATGTTCCTCTCGGTCTGACTGAATCGAGGCATTCCCTTCCCTTTCCCGAAAGGCGGGACACATTTCGCTGGACTCACGCGCGATGCCCCATCTCCCTGATTATATAACACCTTTCCGCTTATGAAACAAGCAAAAACACGATTTCGTGAAAAGAACATGCTTAAAAGGCGATTATTGGGATAGCTTTAAACAATTTTGGAAGGTATTGCTTGACAAGCTCGCCGGGCGGGATTAGGATTCTCGCGCGATCTGGGGTGGTGTGTTTACGGGGAGCAGGAGAGGGCGCACCGGCATGGATTCGGCAATAGCGGAATGGAACGCGTCCTTTCTGGAGGATATCAAGAAGCTCCGTTTCTTCGATGCCAACTGCTGGTGCGGGATGAGCAAGTACCCGAGAAGGGCGCTGGTAAAGACGATTGGGGATCTTGACGTCCTCATGGAACGGACCGGCGTAGAGAAGGGGAACGTCTCTTCGTTCATCGCAAAGTTCCTCAAGCCCATGGAAGGCAACGCACAGCTTCTGGAGGATGTTTCGGGCAAGAGCCGCTACACCCCCTGCATCGTTGCAACTCCATGGATGTTTCCAACGGCGGCGCAGGTGGAGGCGTACGTGTTGGAGATGGTGTCCAGGGGTGCGCGGTCCGTCCGGCTCTTCCCCAAGACTCATCATTACATCATCAATGACTGGTCAAACGGCTTCCTGTTAAAGCTTCTCGAGCATCACCGCATCCCGCTCTTCGTGACTACAAAGGATTGGGACTGGCACACGCTCTACGAGTTGAGCCATGCCCATCCCGTTCTGCCCGTCGTCCTCGAGCAGAGTGACACGGAAGCCTTCTTCAACCTGGGCTATCTGATGCCTTTCATGGAGAGGTGTCCCAATGTGTACCTGGAGACGAATAGAGTTCACGAATACCTGGCACTGGACACGCTGGTACGCAGGTTTGGAGGCGGACGGTTCGTCTACGGCTCCAGTCTTCCCCTGGACGATCCTTACGCCCATTTGGCGATGATCACAATGGGGGACTTTTCCCAAGCGAACAAGGAGCAGATCGCACACGGGAACCTGGAAAAGCTTTTCGCCGGGGTGAGAAATTGAGCGCACTCCAGGAGAGGGGCAACTTCGTCGTTGACATGCATGCGCACATCGGGGATTACGCGAATTTCTATATGCCCGACTCCTCATTGGAGAGACTGTTTTCGATTTACGATCAATGCCATACCCGGTGCTGTATCGTCAGCCACATCGCAGGGCTCTATTCCCACAATTTTGAGTACGCGAATAAAATTACGGCCGAGGTCGTGGAAGCGTATCCGGGCAGAATCTACGGATATGCGGTCTACGATCCTCACTATGCCGAATCGTCCCTCGCGGACGTCAAAAAATACATCCATCGCAAGGGATTCTGCGGCGTGAAGGTGTATCCTTCGGGCCATGCGTATCCCCTGGACGGGGAGCAATATCAACCGCTCTGGGAGTTTGCGAGCAGAGAGGACGTGAGGATCCTCGCCCACACGTGGGATCCTAATCCCAAGAGCACGGATCCGTTTGACTGGGATTCTCTCTTTGCGCAGCCCATGCTGCTGTCTTCCGTCGCTGAGCGCTTTCCGGACCTGAGGGTGGTCATGGCCCACACGGGCGGGCATTACGACGGAAATCGACAAGCGATCAAGGCGGCGAAAACGCACAAGAATCTCCACGTGGACATCTGCGGAGAGCCCATTGAGTATGGCTTCATCGAATGGGTCGTGGGTGAGCTGGGCTCCGACAAAATCATGTACGGGTCGGACCAGAACTGGATCGATCCCCGCGCCATGGTCGGGCGGGTCCTGGCGGCTTCGATATCCACGGTAGACAAAGAGAAGATCCTATTTAGAAACGCGGAGAAGTTTTTTGGCAGTCTCCTGGCTTGAAGATCAGCGAAAAGGAGGGTGGAAAAAAGGCACGTCAAAGGCATTGGGGATTCTGAGGGAATTGGGAATCTGGAAGATCGAAAACTGGTTGAAGGAGGAAAGCAGATGCTGAAATCAAAGGGTCTGGGAATAGTTCTCCTCGTGCTCCTGGCCGGGGGATTTGCGTTCGCGACCGGCACCCCCGAAGGTGCGGCTGCGCAGCAGAGCATCAAGGGAGCGACGATCACTGTTCTGTCGGTTCAGGATCCCTTCTATTGGGGTCTTGAAGCGTTGAACGCGCAGTTCGAAAAGGAAACCGGCGTCAAGGTGAAGCTCGAGCCATTGAGCTATGACGCCTTGATGGCTCGGTTGACGACCTCGTTCATCACCAAAGAGAGCGACATGGACGTGGTCATTGTCGACGACCCGCGTCTCGCCCAGTTCGCCGACAACGCATGGATCATTCCTCTCACCGATTACTTGAAAAAGGACAAGGCGGAGGTCGACATCAAGGATTTCCTGCCGATGGCGCTCCATACCTCCTGCATATGGCGCGGCCAGGTGTGGACCCTGCCCATTGCAATGTACACGCAGCTGGTGATGTACAGGACCGACCTTCTGAAGAAGGCCGGCTTGAAGGCGCCGCCCAAGAGTTTTGAAGATTGGTGGACCTGGGACAAGTACATGGAGTACGTAAAGAGCCTCGCGGCCCTTGGGAATGGCGTCTATGGAACCGTCATCGTCGGTGCCCAGCCCGCGCCCGTCACCCACATGTACACCGGTCTCGAAGTGAGCAAGGGGGTCCGCTGGTTCAAGAGCTTCCCCGGAACGCCCTGGGATTTCACGCCGTCCATCAACACACCGCAGAGCGTGAATGCACTCAACTACTACCTGGAGCTCTACAAGTATTCCCCGCAGGAAGCCATCAACTACGTGTGGTTCGATGCCGGCACGGCCTTCTCCACGAAAGACATCGGCATCTTCTACTGGTGGTCTCCGTACGCCACCCTGATCAACAGGTCCGGCTACATGACCAATGAAAAATCCAAGAACGTGGGCCTCTACGACTATGCGGTCATGCCGCAGGAGCCGGGCGTCGAGAAGAAGTACGCGCAGGGCGGCTGGAGCCTGGGCATTCCGGCGTTTTCGAAGAACAAGATCGCAGCGTGGGCGTACATAAAGAAGATGACCAGTTACAAGTACCAGAAGGGCATGGGCCTTGATCCCCACGTCCTGCAGTGCTTCAACGATTTCACACGCACAAGCTGCTACGCGGACAAGGAGTTGCAGGCGTTGTATCCGTCCCTGCCTATCCAGCAAGAGATGGCCAAGTTCACCGATGGGAAGACGGCGCGGCCGCACTTCCAGCTGTATCCCTCGCTCGAGGGCATTTATGGTCTGCACATCAACATGGCCCTCGCGGGTCAGGAGACGACTCAACAGGCACTGGAAAACATCGACAAGCAGTTCCAGATCATCCTGAAGCAGAACTATTACCTGCCCTTTGCCGGGAAAGATTCCGATGAGTCCATCAGCAGATCGATGGCGGTGATTGACGATCTGGCCAAGTAGGTCAGAAAAAAGCGTTTGAACCGTCCCCAGGCGAGTCTTGGGGACGGTTCCCCGTTCGATACGGCTTCACGTGCATATCACGCAATCGGACATGAGCCTTGAGGGAGGGGCTGTTCATTTTTGTCTGCGTGGCACAGCCGGTCCTGGGCTTCCCGCTCGGGTAACGAATCGTAAGCGGATTCTCGGGAACGGCCGGGAGGAGTTTTCTTGATGCAAATGGCAAAGAAGTCCACGCCTTACATTCTCATTGCTCCTGCATTCCTATTTCTCATTTTCATTATTATTTTCCCTTTCATCTTCACGATACGAAACAGCTTCATGAACTGGAATCTGCAAACCAGCGTCGCACCGGCCGGCTTTGTCGGGGGAGCCAATTATCGTTTGGTCTTTCAAGACCCGACGTTCCTGGCGGCGATCGTCAATACTCTGAAGCTGAGCTTTGCCGGCACAATCATCGAGTTCGCTCTCGGACTAGTGGTAGCTCTGCTGCTGTACGAAGGCCTGAAGGGAACGAAGAAAATTCGCGCCCTGCTCATCATGCCGGTCACCGTTGCACCGATGATCGCAGGATTGATCTTCAGATACCTGTACGATGCCGATGGATTGATTCCGTTTCTTCTCCACTGTGTGGGCATCGGGACCCCGAAGCAGGGAATACTGGGAAACGAACACACCGTCCTCTGGGGCGTCCTGCTGACGGATTTGTGGCAGTGGACGCCTTTCTTCGCCATCATCCTGCTGGCGGGCCTGCAGTCGATATCCGACGAGATGATCGAAGCTGCCACCGTGGATGGCGCCAGCTACCTGAAACGACTCTGGCATATCTTGCTGCCGAACCTGAACTTCGTCGCCGTCATGATCTTCCTGATCCGTTTCATGCAGCTGTTCAACCTGTTTGACATCATATTTGCCGAAACGCGTGGAGGCCCGGGCGTCGCCAGCCGCACGCTGAGCTACAACCTCTATTACGCGGGACTCATCGAGTTCAACATAGGATATTCCTCCGCGGTGGCGGTCATCATGATCCTGATTTCAATGGTGATCATCAATGTGTTCATCTTCGTCACATTCCGAGGCAAGGAGCTGTAGTCATGATGCGGCAAAGCAGCCGAAGAAAAGCGCTCGTCTACGTCCTGCTGATCATGGTGGTGGCGTGCTTCCTCCTGCCCATTTTCTGGACGCTGCTCCTTTCCATCAGGCCGGCCTCCACCAACCTGGGATGGCCCCCGGCGCTGATCTTCGGCCCGACGGCGGACCATCTGAGATACTGTTTCGTCTCTCCCGGCGTTTCCACCCGCTATCTCTGGAACAGCTTCGTCATCTCGTTCCTCGCCACCCTTCTCAGCATGCCCTTCGCCATTCCCGCGGCGTATGCCTTCGCCCGCTACACTTTCAAGGGGAAAAGGGGGCTGCTTTTTTGGTTCCTCGGGCTGTACATGGGACCTCCGCTGGTCTTCCTTCTCCCGTACGTCATCCTGATGTCGAAGCTCCAGCTGGTCGGGACATACTTCTCGATGATCATCGTCTTTCAATCATTCACCATTCCCTTCTCCATTCTGGTCATGAAGAGCTTCATTCAAGACATACCCGTGGAGCTGGAAGAGTCCGCCATGGTGGATGGAGCGAGCAGGTTGTATGCGGCCTTCAAGATCATCATGCCCCTCGCGCTGCCGGGCATCATCGTGTCGGCCATGTTTGCATTCGTCTTCAGCTGGAACAACGCGGCGTTTCCGCTCGTGTTGAGCAAGCAGATGACCAAGCCGCTTCCGATCGGAACCCTGAACTTTTTTGCGACCACAGGAATCAACTGGAACTGGATCGCCGCGACATCGGTCGTCACCATGCTGCCGCCCATGCTTTTGTTCCTTTCATTGGAGAAATACCTGGTTCGTGGTCTGACCTTCGGGGCGGTCAAGGGATAGGAATCTTTTCCACTCGGGAAAGAATTGCTTCGTTGGAGCACGGCTGTATTCATTTCTTGGAAGGGAGAAGGAGCGAATGGCAAAATCAGAAATTCTGGTCGGTGGGGTCTCTTCGAATTTCAGGATCAATCCATTTACGGGACAGAAGATGTACCTGGAAAAAGCATCCGGCAGCAAGATCTACACAATTGACGGAAAGGAATATCTCGATTTTTTCATGGGCCACGGAGCCGTCCTGCTTGGTCACGGGCTCCCGGAGATCCAGGAGGCCGTGAAAAAGGTTTTCGAGAGAGGCTTTTACGCTGAGTTCGATTCGGAGGACAACCTGCGGCTGGCAGAACAGATCAACAGGCATATTCCCTGCGCGGAGGCTGTGCGGTTTGCGAACTCAGGGACAGAGGCGACGCTGATCCTCTTCAGAATAGTCCGGGCATTCACGAAACGGAACCTGGTCATACGGATTGATGGCCACTTCCACGGAGCTACCGATTATGTCATTCCCAATAACCTGGCACGTGTCATCGATCTCCAAAATCCTGGCGGGCGGACCTCAAAAATGAATGATACCCCAGGGATTCCCCCTGAAATTGCTTCCACGATCAGGATTATACCCTGGAACGATATTCCTGCGTTGCAACAGGTCATCTCTACCGAAGGCGATAAAGTGGCTGCCCTTATTATGAACCCGGTGGATTTCAACAACGGATGCATCACGACGACGGCAGAGTATTTGAAGGAAGTAAAGGAGATTCTTCATAAGAATGGCAGCCTCTTGATTTTCGATGAAGTCCTGGCAGGATTCAAGATGGGCATGAGCTGCGCCCAGGGTTACTATGGGGTGACGCCGGATCTCTGCAGCCTCAGCAAGGCTTTCAGCAATGGGGTACCGATTTCCGCGGTTGCGGGAAGAAAAGATGTGATGAACGTAGTACTGAGCATCCTTGCCGGTGGGACATTCACGGGAAACCAGATCGGAGTCAACGCGGCTCTGGCCAGCCTGAAGATCATGAGCAGTGCGGGTTTCTATGATCGGCTGCTGGGGAATGCAGGGTACTTCTTCAAAGAGGTGAATGGTCTTTTCAAAGCGAAAAGGTTCAATGCGATTCTCCAGAGTCTGGGATGCGGATTTGGGATCTACTTCGGCACCACGGAGAGAGTGACGAATTATAAGCAGTTTGAGACATTGGATTGGGACATGTCGAAAACCTTCTTTACGAAGGTGATTCAGAAGGGAGTTTATTTCCACACCGATTTTACGGTTTCTGCCGCGCACAGCAGGGAGGATCTCTCGAAGACGCTGGAAATCTTCAGTGACGTCATCGACGAGATGAAATCGAAATAGTACATGAGAGGGGGAAAAGGAGGTCCTCGGCTCCTTCTCCCTTCATGAGCTTCCGGGAAGATCACATGCAAACATTGCGGGTGGGAGTCATCGGCTGCGGATTTTTCGGGAGAATGCACGCCCAGGTTCTTGGGGATCTTCCTCGGGTTGATCTGGTCGCGGTGAGCGATGTGTCAGAAGAAAACCTGGCCGCAGTGAAGAAGAACAAAGTTATCAAAGTCAGAAATTACAAAGAAATGCTG
>JBEKXR010000106.1:0-9825 GCA_049511935.1 Spirochaetia bacterium
GGGGACCGACGATGCCGCGGGCAGCAGGCCCGCCGCAGCCGCAGTGCCGCCGACGGCGAGCAGTATGGCGATCGAGCCGGCGGCTGCGCGCACCGCGCCCGGGCGGTGAATCGCGCCCCAGCGTCCCCAGACCCATGCGCCCATCCCTGCGGCGAGCATCGCGCCGAGGAGCAGGATCACCGCCGACGCCCCGGCCAATGCCGCGAGGACGGAGACCATCCAGACGGCCGCGGCCATCATCGGAAAGGCCATGACCTGGCGGAAGGTTTCCATCCATGGTCCCGGCTTGGGAAGCCGGGAGACCAGGCCGGGGACCACGGACAGCACGAGGTAGGGTGCGGCCATCCCGAGAGCAAGGGCGGAGAACACCCCGAATGACGCCTCGAGGGAGTGCGTCAGCGCATAACCCAGCGCCGCGCCCATGAACGGCGCCGTGCAGGGGGTCGCGACGGCTGTCGCGAACATCCCGCTGAGAAAGGAAGCAGCCCCATTCCCTTTTCCGCGGCTCACTCCACCCAGACGCGTGAGGAAAGTGCCGACCTCGAACACCCCGAGGAGGTTGAGCCCGATGAGGAAGAAAAGGATCCCGGTGACCATGACAACCGCGGGATCCTGGAACTGAAACCCCCAGCCCAGAAGACGCCCGCCAGAGCGAAGTCCGACCAGCACGCCGGCGATGATCCAGAACGAGACGAGCACTCCGAGGGCGAACAGCAGGCCGTGCCGGGCACTCGCCTTGAAGGAAAGCACCTTGAGCGAGATCACCGGAAGCACGCACGGCATCAGGTTGAGGATCAGGCCGCCGACAAAGGCCAGCAGCAGGGCCGCGATGAATCCCCGAGCCTCTGCGGGGGCCTGCACGACGGGAACATCGACCTCGAATGCCTGGTTCCCGCGGGGACCCGCCGTGACGAGGATCCCCGTGAGTCTCTGCAACGGGGCTGCACCCTTCTCGCGCTCCATGTGCAGCCGCAGAGTAGAACCATCATCTGTCACTTCCTGGGACGAGGTAAGCCTGACCTGGCCGGCGGCGTCGGGATAGAACAGGGCGTGGGCCTCCTTCGGAAGGGAGGCGCCGGTCCAATGGAGCGTGACCTGCCGGGAACCAGCGGTCGCGGAGAATGTCCCGGTTTCTCCCCGCAAGGGGAGCCGGGACCTCGTTTCCGCGATGATGCGTGCCCACGGCGCATCGGCCACGGGGGCGCCGGCCTTCACGGCCAGAGCGACCTCCAGCGTCGCTTTCCCCGGCGTGCACTCCACCCGGCAGGCGAGCCAGCCTGCCCGGACCCGGAGTTTCAGTGACGTACCGGTCTGCAGCCGCGCGGGCGGCGTGATCTCGGCCATCAGCACGACCCTCCCGGAGTAGCCATACGTGACGAGCCCCTCTGACACGAACCTCTCGGGAACCGGCCATCGCGTTGGACCCGCGGTGAAGCCCGGGGGCAGGTCCCAGTCCAGAGTGGTAGGAAGACCGGAATCCCCGGGGTTCTTCCAGTACACGTGCCAGTCAGGCTCCATTGACAGGAGGAGGGCAACGGTGAACGGCCTTCCCGGCTGTATCGAGACGTCCTCGGCAACCAGCCGAGCCTCTACCGGGCCGACCTTGACTGCCTGGGCGGGCGCCCGGACGGCCACGAACCAGAATACAGCGACAATGATGATCAGGAATCCCAGTCGGCGCCGACCTTCTATTTTCACCATATTCTCAGGAATTCCATTCTCCTAGTTGATAATATCTTCTATTGGCAATAATATATGCATAACGGAGCTTCACCTGGATGAGAATCACCACAAAAGGCAGGTACGGGCTGCGGGCAGTCATCAACCTTGCCAGCGCGAATCACAGTCGCCCGGTGTCGATCGGATCGATCGCCACGCAGGAGAACGTCTCCTCGGAGTTCCTCGAGCAGATCTTCTTCAAGCTGAAAAAGGCCGGCCTGATCAGGTCTATCCGGGGCCCGGGCGGCGGGTTCGTGCTGAACCGCACGCCGGGGGAAATCTCGGTGCAGGATATCCTGGTGGCCGTCGGAGAGGCGCGCGGCCTGACCCCGTGCACGCTGAGACGCAAGACCTTGTGCGACCGTGCGGAGCCGTGCGCCGCTCACGACATCTGGACGGGCCTGCAGAAGACGATGGAAGACTACCTGACGAATGTCACGCTCAGGGACATCCTGGCCAAAAGCGGCAGGAAGATGTTTGCCAAGCTCGAGGCAGGCCAGGACTTCTCCATCTAGTATTCCACTTCCTCGCGGCCCGCTTCGGCCGCAACGTATCGTTCCCCCGCCACGCGCAGTTCATTGTCGAGCCCGAGATCGTAGGCGAGGTCAAAGGTCGAATAGCGTCTCCTCAGCAGCCGGATGTTGCGGAAAGGCAGCAGGACTTCCCGAGGCGGCAGACCGACCTCTTTGAGTGAGAAGGGGAAACCGATGTTCGCGAGTGTCTCGACCGCGGAGGCAAGCTCATCCAGCATCCCCGCGGCCAGCAGGGCGATCTGGGACTGCCCGTTGCGGAACGCTTCCAGCCGACGGGCCAGCTCCCCCCGGTCGAACGTGCGGCCGGCCATCTCCTCGTTCACCTTCATCATGAAGGGCGCGAGCCCTTCTTCCACTGCGCCGCGCCACGGCGGCTCGGCGTCGAATTGCCGCAGGCGCGCCATCTCGTCGAGGGAGAAGCCCGCCATGCGCGAATAGAGCGCCCGGTAGCAGGACAGCATCATCCGCCCGGCCACACCGGTCAGGATCCCGTGCAGATCCCAGCGCCGGTTCTGCGCTGCGTGCGCCGATTCCCAGAAGTGCGCCATCGTGTGTTCAGTGGTCGCAGCAGACCGCGAGCCTCCCAGCGCCTGCATTGCGAAGCCCGAGGAGAGCGCCGCATCGGTGAGAGTCCGGGCGGCCTCGCCAGGATCGCGGCCCAGGCGCCGCGCGGCCGAGAGGGCGCTTCGCGCCGATTGCAGGGCGACGTCGGAAATGAGGTCGCAGTAGCTTTCCCCGGTGATGATCCGGGAGAGATTCCAGTCCAGGAAAACGAGGAACTTCGCCAGGAGATCGCCCAGCCCCGCCAGGTGCATTTCCCTCGGTGCCTTCTCCATGACCTCCAGATCGCAGACGATGACCTCCGATGCGCGGGCGGCCACCGAGCCGTGGAAGCCGTCCACGTTGATCGCCGAGGTCCCGGAGCTGTAGGCGTCGACTGACGGCGCCGTGGCCACGCACCAGTTCGGAATGCCGAGGTCCAGGGAGAGCCGCTTCACCAGGTCGCTGATGACCCCGCTGCCCACGGACACCAGGAGGTCAGGCGACGCCGCCTTCACCTCGAAGGCGAGCCGGTCGACCAGCGCCATTGTCGGGTGAGGCTTCGGCCGCCCGGCGAGCACGCGTTCCGCGATCCGGGTCTTTCCTGCCGCGGACTTCCAGCGCGATCCGGCCGCGGCCTCCGTGTTCTCATCACTCAGCACCCAGAGGCGGCTCCCGCGGCTGCGAAGGAGAACCTCTGCCGATTGCTCCAGGGCGCCTCGGGAGACGAGCACGGTGCCCGTCCTCAGCCTGTGCGTTTTCCCGCAGGCGCACGCGAGCGAGCCGCTGGCATCGAAGCGCGACATGAACTCCTTGAAATGGAAGTCCGGCACGACGGCAGTTATACATGAACGAGGCGGCAAGGTATAGTTCACCCATGCGACTCCTGGTACTGGATTTCGACGGGGTCATCTGCGATTCCGCGGAGGAATGCTTCGTCTCCTCATGGACCGCGTATCACGCCCTGTATCGCCGGCAGCCGGGCGGCGAGGCGCCGGCCGCGGCGCGCACGGCGTTCCGCGCGATGCGTCCCTTCGTTCGATCGGGCGAGGATTTCGTCCTGATCCAGCGGCTCATCGCGGGGGGAAGCTCCGTGCTGAGCCAGCCCGAGTTCGATCGCGCCTGGGAGCGCCCCGGCACCCCGTCACGGGACCGCTTCAAGGAGCTTTTCTACCAGGCGCGAACCGATCTGCTGGAGAAGGACCGCCGCGCCTGGCTGTCCTTGAACAGGATTTACCCGCACGTGTCTGAGGCGCTCTCCGGGCTCTCCCCCGCCGTGCCCCTGTACATCCTCTCCACCAAGAAGCCGCAATTTGTCGGTGAAACCCTTGCGGCGAACGGGATCACCGTGCCCACGGCGCACCTGCTGTACAGCCAGGGGGAGCCGAAGCTCTCGACCGTGGAGAGGCTGAGGGAGATCCTCGGATGCGGGGAAGCGATCTTCGTCGAGGACCAGATCGACGCCATCCTGGGCAACACGAACCCGCGCATCCGTGTCTACCTGGCCTCGTGGGGATACGTGCAGGAGAGCTGGCTGAGGGAGAGTGCCGGGATCCCCGTTCTCAGCCCGCAGGATTTCGTGAAGCTTGTTGCCGCCGAAGCCGCGGAGTCGCTTTCAGGGACGGAGGGTGGTGCCCTTCCAGTCGAACGGACGACGCACGAGGGCTCTCACGGTGATGTATGAATAGAAGACACCGAAGAAAAAAAGGTAGGGAAGGAACCGAAGGTAGTATCGGGCGCGGTGCTTTCCCGGGTACAGGCCCCCGAGAACCGCGAGCAGACCGATGCTGAGAAATGAGTTCATGGAGAGGACCGGGACACGCCAGTCGAGGAAACCGAGGGGCAGCACGACGAGGCTCCCCACGAGGTAGAAGAGCACGACGAAGATGAAGGACACCCGGGTGACGAGGCCAGGCGAGAAAAGGGCCCCGGCGTTCCATCTCGTGTGCTGGTCGATGTAAGCCTTCCACGACACCTGTGCCCTCGTGGCCGCCGCTCCACGGTCCGAGGTGCAGGTCCGGACCTTCCAGCCTCCCCTGCGGCACACCGCATCGAGGAGCATCGCGTCCTCCGTCACCGAGTAGCCCAGGGCGTGAAACCCGCCGACCTCCTTCACGGCCCGTGCCCGTATCGCCATGTTGTTCCCGAAGCACCCCGTCGGCATGCCGATGCCGACTGACCCGAAGTTGTACTGGTTGAGGAGCGGCTGCTCGAAGGCCTGGAATCGCCGGAGAAACCCCGCAGACTCCGGCAGCTCGATGCGGCCCAGCACCACTCCGACGCAGGGGTCGCGGAAGTGAGCGAGCATCTCGTCCGCCCACGTCGGGGGAACGACGCAGTCGCCGTCCGTGAAGAGAAGCACGTCGCCCTTCGCCCGGCCGAACGCGAGATCGAGGGCCGCCTGCTTGCCGGTGAGACCGGCCGGTGCCCGCATGTTGTGGATCACCCGGGCACGGTCTCCGACCGTCGAGCAGAACTCGTCCAGCAGTGCACCGGTGCCGTCACCCGAGCGGTCGTCGACGATCAGGAACAGGACATCCCCCCGGGTCTGCGCACACAGAGATTCGAGGAGCAGGGGCAGGGTTGCCGCCTCGTCGCGGACCGCGACGATCACTTCGGCACGGGTCCCGGCCATAAGCCCGCGGTCCCCGTGCGCGACTTTCTCTGCCGCCATGTTGGCAATGATTCCCGCGGACAGCGCGACGTGGATGGCGAGGATGAGGGCGCTCACGACGGCGAACGCGAGCAGGAATGTGCCCATGGTCGGCAGAGCCTAAAGCAATCCCATGCTTTTCACAAGCGCGGGGAATCGGTACACTGGGCATTACCATGGAAATACGCGGCACGCAATGGAAGAAAGGGTCGATTCTTGTCGCGGACGGGGCATGGGGCACCGAGTTCTTCAAGCGCGGGCTCATGCAGGGATCCCCGCCCGATGAGTGGAACCTCACGCATCCCGAGATCGTACGCGAGATCACCCGGGAATACCTGGAGGCCGGGGCCGACATCGTGCTCACGAACACCTTCGGAGCAAACAGGTTCAGGCTCGAGCCTCACGGTCTTTCAGACCGCGTGAAGGAAATCAACGTCTCCGCCGCATCGATTGCGCGCGAGGTCACCGCGGGCAGGGCGATCGTCGCGGGAGACGTGGGACCGAGTGCCCGTTTTCTGCCCCTGGGGGAGGTCACCCCCGAGGAGCTCTACGACGTCTTTGCCGAGCAGGCCCGCGCGCTCGCCGAAGCCGGCGTGGACTGGATCGTCGTCGAGTCCATGACAGACGTGGAAGAGATGGCCGTTGCCGTGCGCGCGGCTGCCCAGACGGCACGGGTGCCCGTTGTGGCGAGCATGACGTACAATCGAACGCCCAAGGGCTACAGGACGATGATGGGAAATCCGCCGGAGCTGTGCGTAAAGCGCGCCGAGGAAGCGGGCGCGGCGGTGATCGGCGCCAACTGCGGATCGGGTATCGAGGACTACGTCCCGCTTGCGCCCCTCCTCCGGGCGATGACCTCGCTTCCCCTCTGGATGAAGGCGAATGCGGGCATCCCGCAGCTCGTTGCCGGCAAGGTCGCCTATCCGCTGACCGCTGAAGAGTATGCCTCGTTCGTTCCTGCGCTCGTCTCCGCCGGCATCGATGTGATAGGCGGCTGCTGCGGCACGGACCCGGGTTTTGTCAGGGAGATCGCGGGAAAGGTCGCGTCGCGGAGACACCGGTAGACATGGGATCGGTGCTGTTCCTGCTTTCCACGCTCATGCTTTTCCTCCGCGGGGATTTCGCCCTGCTCCTCGCTGCCCTGCGGGGCGAAGCCGCAGTCATGAAACAGGTCTCCGACGGCCAGAGGGCACTCGCGCGGAAGCTCTTCTTCCTGGCGGGAATCCTCGGTGGATTGCGGACGGATTTTCGCAGATACGCCGGCCCGCTGCCGCGGGTGTTCATGATCGTGTCCAATCACCAGAGTCTCGCCGACATCCCCGCGGTGACCGTCTGTTTTCCGCGTCACCCCGTTCGCTTCGTCGCGAAGAGGGAGCTCAGACGGGGCATCCCGTACGTCTCCCGGTCGCTCCGGTTCGGTCAAAGCGCGCTCGTGTCGCGCTCCAGCGACTTCGGTCAGGGCAAGCAGGAGCTGAGGAAGCTCGGGGCGCTCTCGCGGGACGGGATATGTCCCATGATCTTTCCCGAGGGCACCCGATCGAAGACGGGCCGGGTCCGGGAGTTCTTTACGGGTGGCGTCAGGGTGATTCTCGAGCGTTATCCGATGCCCGTGCTTTCAGTGGCCGTGGATGGGGGACAATCCATCGCCACGATCGCGCGGGTGCTCCTTCACCTGCGGGGCGCGACCTACAGGGCAAAACCGCTCACCCTCTACCCCGCACCCCGCGGAAAAAAGGAGATCGCGGAACTCTTGGGGAGGCTGAAAGCGGAGATATCCGGACAGGTGATGCAATGGCGCCGGGCTCAGCAGCGCGGGGACAAAAAAAACCCAACCCTGAGGCGTGAGCCCCTGGGGCGGGCTTTTTCGGAAGGCTGCCGTCAGGCCTTGAAATCGCTGGGCTTGCGCTCCTGTCTGTGGCACTTCTCGCACTCGGCCGTGTTGCGCAGCTTGCCCTTGTTGAAAACCATCTTCACCTTGATCTCGCCGCCGCAGGTGCAGAAGAACTTCTGGGTGACGATCCCGACTCTCGCGTTTTTGCTCAGAACCTCAGCCATGTCTTTCAGACCTCCTTTCCTGTGAAATGAGCCGCCGATCCATTTTCGGGGGAAAAGCGAGCATGCAGAATCTACCGCATACAGCGGAAAAGTCAAGTACCGTGCGGGCGGCCTGCGCGGGCGGCCACCGCGGCCACCGTACCCGGTGGCATTCGTACCTCGCACGGTACTCCGTGCGGTGAGGTGGCATTTGGCGGCCCTTGCCGCGGGGAGTTTTTGCCTGCATCTTTATTTCCTCGATGAAAAATTACCTGGGTGTGCTCCTCGACGCCGACAATACGCTCTTCGACTACGACCGGGCAGAATCGGAGGCGCTTGCAGAAACCCTCTCCGACGCCGCTCCGGGCGCGCCGCGCGAAGAGTCTATCGATGCCTACCGCGTGATCAATGCGCGGTACTGGAAGCTCTTTGAACGGGGAGAAATCGACTCTGCCGGGCTGCAGTCAGGCCGGTGGGTGGACCTGTTCCGCTACATGGGGCTCACCGGGGATCCCGCCGCGGCAGCGGGCACCTATGTCGCGCGGCTCTCGCGGAAGGCGCACCTCCTGCCGGGCGCGGCGGAAACAGTCCGCGAGCTCGCTCGCCGGGCGCGCCTGTGCCTGATCACAAACGGGCTGTCCCGCGTCCAACGCGGGAGGCTCGCCCACTCCGGGATCGCCGGCCATTTCACGGCCATCCTCATTTCCGAGGAGCTGGGCGTCGCGAAGCCCGACCCCCGATTCTTCCAGGCGGCGGGTGACGCCCTGGGCCTCTCCCCCGACCGGCTCCTCTGCGTCGGCGACAACCCCGCGGCGGACATCGCCGGTGCCCGGGGGGCGGGCATCGACGCGTGCTGGTACGCCCCTGGAGGAGCGCCCTGGCCTGGCCCCGGCGACCCGCCGGACCTCGTCATCCGCGATCTCGCGGATGTCCTTCACCTGGTGCCCGCACCAACCCTTGGGAAGGGCGATGCCGCGGGAGTGTACCCGCATCAATGATTTTGCTATACTGCGGCTCCACCGGAAAGGGACAATGAGAGCCTCGCGCATCCTGAGAGAAAGGAGAATGCCTTGATACAGGTCGAAAACGTCACGAAGAAATACGGGCAGCGGCTGGCAGTCGACCGCCTGAACTTCACCGTGAACCGGGGAGAGATCCTCGGGTTCCTCGGGCCCAACGGCGCGGGGAAATCCACGACGATGAACATCATCACCGGGTACCTGTCCGCGACGGAGGGCTCGGTGAAGCTCGACGGGCACGACATCCTGGAGGAGCCCCAGGCGGTCAAGAAGCAGATCGGGTACATGCCCGAGTCGCCGCCGCTGTACATGGACATGACCGTCCGCGACTATCTCTCGTTCGTCTGCGACATCAAGGGCGTGCCCCGCTCGCGGCGGAAGGACAGCATGGAAAGGTCCATGGAGATGCTGAAGATCTCCGATGTGCGCGGCCGCCTGATCAAGAACCTCTCCAAGGGGTACAAGCAGCGCGTCGGGATCGCCCAGGCGCTCATGGGCACTCCTCCCGTGCTGATCCTGGACGAGCCGACCATCGGCCTGGATCCACAGCAGATCATCGAGACGCGGACCCTCATCCGGGACCTCGGGCGCGAGCACACGATCATCCTCAGCTCGCACATCCTTCCCGAGGTGCAGGCGGTCTGCAGCCGGGTCCTCATCATCAACCGTGGAAAAATCGTGGCGAGCGACACCCCCGAAAACCTCGCGCGCGGCATGACGGCGGACAACCGCCTCAGCATCAGGGTGGCCGGCGTGGAGGCGGAAGCTCTCGCGGTGGACCGGCGCGTGCCGCAGGTCGTGAAAGCGGAGAGCGTGGGAAGCCGGGAGCACGGCACCGTCGACCTCGTGATCGAGGCCCGCAAGGACCAGGACGTGCGGCGGGACGTCTTCACGGCATTCGCGAAGGCCGACCTGCCGCTGTTACAGATGAAGTCCATGGACCTCACCCTGGAGGAGATATTCCTCAACCTGATCACGGAAGAAAGGGAGGTATCCTGATATGCTCGCGGTATTCCGTCGCGAACTCAGGGCGTACTTCGTGTCGCCCATCGGATTCGTCTTCGTGGGGTTCTTCATCCTCATTGCGGGCGTGTTCTTCGCCATCTCGAACCTGCTGTCGGGCAACCCCACCTTCACCGGCGTGCTCAGCAGCCTCACCTTCATCTTCCTCTTCCTGGTCCCGATCCTCACCATGCGGCTGATCTCCGAAGAGACGCGGCAGAAGACGGACCAGCTTCTCATCACCAGCCCCCTGAGCATCACCGGGATAGTACTAGGAAAGTACCTCGCGGCGGTCGGGGTCTTCGTGATCACCCTGCTCATCACC
>JBEKXR010000107.1:0-9772 GCA_049511935.1 Spirochaetia bacterium
GCGGGCCTGCTGCCCGCGGCATCGTCGGTCCCCGTGGAGGCAGCGCGAGTCGGTTCTGCCGCCCGGTCATGGGAGCCGTGGAGCCCGGAACGGGTCGACGAGCTGCGGCAGCGCGGCACACCCGTGTTCCTTGATTTCACCGCAAAGTGGTGCCTGAGCTGCCAGGTGAATGAAAAGGTCGCGCTGGACAACCCTGCTGTCCGGAAGCGTTTCGAGCAGGCAGGCATAGTGACCCTTCGTGCGGATTGGACGGACAGCAACGATGCCATTGCACGCGCGCTCGCCGGGTTTGGACGGGCCAGCGTGCCTCTGTACGTGTTCTATCCGCGCGGCGGGAAGGATGCGGTGATCCTGCCGGAACTCCTCACGCCGGGAACCGTGGTTGCGGCCATCCAGGACCGCCAGTAAGGCCGCCTCGTTCGGCCGCGGCCGGCCGCCGCGGCTTGGTTGACCCCCGCGCGGAGCAAACACTATAATCGTTCAACACTTTTTTTTCAGGAGGCTCACCCCGTGGGTGTGCGTGTGCGATACCCGCCGTCTCCGACGGGCTTCCAGCACATCGGGAGCGTGCGCACCGCGCTCTACAACTACCTCTATTCCCGGCGCCAGGGCGGAACATTCGTGCTCCGCATCGAGGACACCGACCGCAAGAGGTTTGTCCCGGAGGCCCTGCAGGACATCTACGACACCTTCGCGTGGCTCGGCTTCCATTGGGACGAGGGCCCGGACGTGGGCGGCCCGCGGGGTCCCTACTTACAATCGGAACGGCTTGGCGCCTACAAGGACTTCGCGGATGAGCTCCTGGCCACAGGACATGCGTATCGATGCTTCTGCTCCGCGGAGCGGCTGGAGAGCCTGCGCCAGGAGCAGGAAAGCGCGGGGGGCGCGGATCCATCGATACAGGGCTACGACCGCCACTGCCGCTCGCTGCCGGAATCCGAACGTCATGCGCTGCAGAGCGCGGGCACGCCGTCGGTCATCCGCCTGGCGATCCCCCTGGAAGGATCGACGAGCTTCTCCGACATGCTCCTGGGGGAGATCACGGTGGAGAACAAGGCGATCAGCCCGGATCCCGTTCTCATCAAGAGCGATGGGTTTCCCACGTATCACATGGCGAGCGTGGTGGACGATCACCTGATGGAGATCAGCCATATCATGCGCGGCCAGGAGTGGCTGCCCTCCGTTCCGATGCACGTGATCCTGTACGAGGCGCTGGGATGGACGCCGCCCGCGTACTGCCACCTGCCCATGGTCATGGGCAGGGACGGGCACAAGCTGTCCAAGCGCCTCGGATCGACGAGCGTGCGCGATTTTCGCGCACAGGGGTACCTGCCGGACGCGCTGCTGAACTGCATCGCCATGGTCGGCTGGTCGTACGACGGCTCCCGCGAGCTTTTCACCCTGAAAGAGCTGGAGGAGCTCTTCGATATCGAGAAACTGAACAAGTCACCGGGAGTCTTCGACTACCAGAAGCTCGAGTGGTTCAACGGCATGTATATCAGGGCGAAGAGCAGGCAGGAGCTCGCGGACCTCATCGCTCCGTTCATGAAAGGGGCCGGGCTGCCCGGCGATGACCGGACGATGCTCGAGGGCATCGCGGGGCTGGTGCAGGAGAGGGTGAAGGTTCTCTCCGAGGTTCCCGGCATGGTTCGGTTCATCTTCGAGGAGCCGCCCGCGCCTGCGCCGGAGGACCTCCTGCCGAAGAAGGCGGATCCGGCCAGAACCGTCGATGCACTGAAACGGCTGGACGCACTGCTGCCCGAGCTGGACGGGGCACCCGTTGCGGCGGAAGCGCGCCTGCGCGCCCTGGCGGAGGAGCTCGGCATGAAGCTGGGGGACCTCCTGATGCCCCTGAGGGTCGCCGTCACCGGCTCGAAAGTCTCCCCGCCCCTGGTGGAGAGCATCCGGGTCATGGGTGTGGAGGAAGCGCGCAGGCGCGCGGCCCGGGCGATCGCGATACTGGAAAAGAGCACCCTAGGCAGGGAGGGCGAGGTCGGCTGAGGCCAGGGACGGCGTACCCGCCGAACGGGTATTCCCGTATGGCCGAAAGGCCGCCCCAAGGAGTTGAGAAATGTCAGAAACCGAGAGTATCCAGCCTGCAGCGCCGACCATGGACATGCTGGTCTCCCTGTGCAAGCGCCGGGGGTTCATCTTTCCTTCCAGCGAGATCTACGGCGGCCTCGCATCCGCCTGGGACTACGGCCCCATGGGCGTGGAGCTGAAGAAGCGCATCCAGGAGTTCTGGTGGAGGCAGATGACCCAGCTGAACTCCAACATCGTGGGCCTGGACGCGGCGATCATGATGCACCCGCGTGTCTGGGAAGCCTCCGGTCACGTGGAGAACTTCACCGATCCCCTGATCGACTGCAAGAAGTGCAAGCAGCGCTTCCGCGCCGACCAGATCCCTGAGGAGAACCTCAAGTCGCACACGTGCCCCGAGTGCGGCGGCGAGCTCACCGACGCGCGCAAGTTCAACCTCATGTTCACCACGCACATGGGCCCGGTGGAGGACGCGGGCGGACTGATCTACCTGCGTCCCGAGACGGCCCAGGGAATCTACGTGAACTTCAAGAACGTCCTTCAGACGGGGAGGGTGAAGGTCCCCTTTGGCATTGCCCAGGTCGGCAAGGCATTCCGCAACGAGATCACCACCAAGAACTTCATTTTCCGCACCTGCGAGTTCGAGCAGATGGAGATGCAGTTCTTCGTGCATCCCTCCGAGGACATGAAGTGGTTCGAGTACTGGAAGGAGAGGCGGTTCCAGTACTACCTGGACCTGGGCGTCCGGAAGAGCAAGCTGCGCTTCCACCAGCACGGCCCGGACGAGCTCGCCCACTACGCGAAGCTCGCCTTCGACATCCAGTACGAGTTCCCCTTCGGATGGAAGGAGCTGGAAGGAATCCACAACAGGACCGACTACGACCTGAAGCGCCACACCGAGTTCTCGGGCAAGGATCTCACCTACCTCGACGAGGTGAGCCACGAGCGGTACATCCCCTACATCATCGAGACTTCCGCGGGCCTCACGCGCACCGTCCTTGTCATCCTCTCGGATGCCTATGACGAGGATGTGGTGGAAGGTGAGAAGAGGGTCGTGCTGCGCTTCCACCCGCGCCTGGCGCCGATCACCGTCGGGATCTTCCCGCTGGTGAAGAAGGACGGGCTTGCGGAGATGGCCCGGAAGCTCGACGACGAGCTGTGCGAGGACTTCCGCACCTTCTACGACGAGAGCGGGGCCATCGGCAGGCGGTATCGCCGGCAGGACGAGGTGGGGACGCCCTTCTGCGTGACGCTGGACTACCAGACGAAGGAAGACCAGACCGTCACGATCCGCTTCCGGGACTCGATGAAGCAGGAGCGCGTGAAGATGGCGGAAATCAGTGGCACGCTGAAAAAGGCGATCAGGGACTACAGACGGGTAGGCGAGTGAGCTCGGTTTTCGACGCGCTGAAGGAGCGCGGCTTCGTCAGCCAATGCTCCAACGAAGAGGGACTGAGGAAACTGCTGGACACGCGGCCGGTCACCTTCTATATCGGGTTCGACGCCACCGCCCCGAGCCTCCACGTGGGGCATCTCCAGCAGCTGATGTGCATGGCGTTCCTCCAGCGCGCCGGACACCGACCGATCGCCCTGATGGGCGGCGGGACCACCCGCATCGGCGATCCCTCCGGCAAGACGGAGATGCGCAGGATCCTTCCCGTGGAGACCATTGCCGCGAACGTGGACGCAATCAAGGCCCAGGCCTCCCATTTCCTGGACTTTTCCCCGGGCAAGGCCCTGCTCCTGGACAACGCGGAGTGGCTCGCGCCGCTGAACTACATCGAGTTCCTCCGGGACATCGGGAAGCATTTCTCGGTCAACCGGATGCTCTCCTTCGAAACGTACAAGATGAGGCTGGAGACGGGACTTTCCTTCATCGAGTTCAACTACCAGATACTCCAGTCCTACGACTACCTCGTGCTGAACCGCCGGCATGGCTGCCTGCTGCAGATGGGCGGCGACGACCAGTGGGGCAACATCGTGGCCGGCATGGACCTCATCCGCCGGATCGAGGGCGTCGAAGCATTTGCCCTCACCTCACCGCTTGTCACCCGTTCGGACGGGAAGAAGATGGGCAAGACCGAGCAGGGCGCCCTTTTTCTCGATCCCGCGATGACCCGCCCATACGAGTTCTACCAGTACTGGGTGAATGTCCCGGACGCCGACGTGAGGCAGTTCCTCATGCGCTTCACCTTCCTGGAGGTCGCCGAGATCGACGAGCTGTGCGCAGCGAAGGATCAGCGGATCAACGACGCCAAGCGCCGCCTCGCCCTCGAGATCACGACGCTCGTTCACGGGAAGTCCGCTGCCCGGGAGGCCGCGGAGGGTTCACGCGCTGCTTTCTCCGCCGCCGGTGAAGGCGCGGCCGCGGGCCCGGGGGACCTCTCCGGCGTCCCCTCCGTCGAGGTTGCCCGTTCCGAGCTCGTGAAGGGCGTCGGCGTCGTCGACCTGTTCGTCCGTTCCACCCTGTGTGCAACAAAGAGCGACGCGCGGCGGCTGGTGAGACAGGGCGGGGCGTACGTGGGCAGGAAGAATGTCACCGACATCGAGACGCTGATCACCGAGGCCGATGCGGAGAACGGCGTCATTCTTCTCAGGGCTGGAAAGAAGAGGTACTTCCGTATTATCGTGGCCTGAGGGCATGAAAAAGCTCAGGGACACGAACCTCGGCAGGTACGTGATTGCCATTTCTGCAACGGTGCATCCCGTGCGCGCGATCTTCGAGATCTGCGGCACGGTCCTGCTCGCCATCCCCTTTCTCGCCGCCTTCGCGATGACGCGTTCCGCGCCCCTGTATCTCTACCTCCTGTACCCCCTGCTTTTCCTGGTTTCTCATTTCGTCTGGTTCCGCCTGCCCTCCGTGGAGAGGAGGCTTCGCTGGATCCTCTTCTGGTCCACCCTGACACTCGTGCTTGCGCTGGGTGCAGGTTTCATGTACTGGAGCTATCGTGAAGCCCACGCGCACGGGGGCGCCTTCCCGGCAGAGGGCATCTTCGCAATCCCGCACTGGGTTGCCCCGAACATCGACGCGGATTTCCCCACGGCAGCCGTGTACTTCCTCGTCCCTTCCGGTGCAGGTGCCGCCCTGTACTGCCTTGTGCTCTCGCTGTTCCTGAGGATCTACAAGAAGTACCGCGCGGAAGAGCACCGCCGCAGGTCCCCCCCGGACGGAAAAGGAGCGTGACGTCCCGGATCCTGTACGATGCCCTCCTCTTCCTGCACCTCGGCGGCGCGGCTGCCGCCCTCCTGTTCTTCCTGCGCGCAAGGACAGGTGCCCTGACGGGAGTCCTGCTCATCCGTCTTCCCGAAATCCTTTTCTCGGTGACGAGTGTCTTCTTTCTCTTCACGTTCATCTACGCGACGAACGCGAACATGGACTACGTCCAGCGGTTCATCTCGTCGCACGGGAATCACCTACTTGCCCCCGACAGCGCGCAGGAGAGGCGCGAGGCGTATGTGCAATTCCTGCCCCTCCTCTCATTCGATGCCCTCTGGTACCTCGCCGTGCGGGCGCGGCGGCCGGGAAAGGAACGATGGGCTTCAGTCTGGGCGCTCCCGCTCTCCATCGGCTCCGGCATTCTCTCCGCCCTGGCGTTTCCCTCCTTTCTCCGCACTGACGGTCTGCCCGTCCTGGGGTGGTTCTGCCTGGTCCCGTTGATGGTGTGTCTTGCGGAAGTGCCGGTGGGCCGCGGCGTGTTCTACGGGACGCTCGCGGGCGTGCTTCAGACCATGGTATCCAACTACTGGCTGGGCACGTTCAACCTGCTCACCCTGCAGTTCGTGAGCGTGGTCACTGCACTGGAGTACGTCCCCTTCATGCTGATATCCCTCGTGATCCTCCGGCGGAGCGGCCGGTTGAGCTTCCTCGTGTTCCCTGCCGCGTGGACGATGTTCGACTGGCTGCGATCGATGGGTTTTCTCGGCTATCCCTGGGGGATGCTCGGGGCATCACAGTACGCTTTGATTCCGATCATCCAGGTTGCCTCGCTGACCGGCGTGTGGGGAGTCACGTTCCTGGTGACCCTGTCCAACTCGGTGCTCGCGGTGTACGCGCGCGCGGCGATGACACGGGTGCGGGCCGGACCGGGCCCGGGGATCTTGCTGGCCGCAGCGATTGTCGGCTGCCTTGCCTGGGCGGGAGTCGGCGCCTTGTCAGATGCCTCCGCCGCCCGCGCGCGAGAACCCCGCGGGCGGACCGTGCGGCTGGCGCTCGTCCAGCAGAACGATGACCCGCGGAAGGATGACTACCGCGCAGTGTTCGACACGCTGCGCCGGCTCAGTGACAGCGCGCTCGGACAGCACCCCGACATGATCGTGTGGTCGGAGACCGCTTTCGTCCCGAACATCCGGCGCTGGGGCCGCGAGGATCCGAAGGAGTTTCCCCTGGCCGCCCTGGTGAAGGATTTTCTCGCCTACCAGAGAGGAATCGGCACCTGGCTTCTCACCGGCAATGACGACTACAGCCTCGTGACCCGCGACGGGGTCCAGGAGAGGCTCGACTACAACGGGTCGGTTCTTTTTTCCCCGGAAGGAGAAAGGATCGAGACGTATCACAAGATTCACCTCGTTCCCTTCACGGAGTATTTCCCGTTCAAGAAGCAGCTCCCCGGGATCTACGCGCTCCTCCAGAGTTTCGACGCGTACCTGTGGGAACCGGGAGACCGGCGGGTCGTCTTTCAGCACCCGAAGTTTTCCTTCTCCACGCCGATCTGTTTCGAGGACGCCTTCCCGGACGACGTGCGAAGATTTGTCACAGCAGGCGCGGAAGTGATCCTCAACATCTCCAATGACTACTGGTCCCTCACAGAGGCGGAAGGCATGCAGCACGCGGCGAATGCGATCTTTCGGGCGGTGGAAAACGGCAGGCCGCTCGCCCGCGCCTCCGCCTCAGGTCTCACCTGCCTTGTCGACCCGCACGGCAGGCTCCGTGCGCGAACCCCTTTCTACCAGGAGAACTTCCGGATCGTGGACGTCCCACTCTCCTCGTCGAGAGCGACACTCTACACGCGATGGGGGGACTGGTTTCCCGCCGCGCTCGGTGCGTTCCTCGTGGTTCTGCTGATCGGAGGCATGCGACGCCGAAGATCGCGCTGAAGAAACGATTGGGGACGCTCTACGAGCAGCTCCTCCATGCGTACGGCCGGCGCGGCTGGTGGCCCATCCCGGGAAGCGCGGGCCGGCACGGGTTCGATTCGCTGGGGTACCATTCGGACGACTTCGATCAGCCCGGTTCTCCTGCCGGCAGGTTCGAGGTGATCATGGGCGCCGTTCTCACGCAGAACACGGCGTGGACGAACGCTGCCGCGGCTCTCGCCCGGCTCCGGGAGGCCGGCGTGCGCGTACCGGCCGATGTCATGGTTTTGTCACACAGGCGCCTGGCGGGACTCGTCCGGAGCTCGGGATACTTCAACCAGAAGGCGAAAAAGCTGAAGGCGATTGCCGTGCTGTTCTCGCGCCCGGGCGCTCTCACTCCCGCTGGTGCGCCCTCCCGCGAAGCTCTCCTCTCCCACTGGGGGATCGGGCCCGAAACTGCGGATTCGATCCTCCTGTACGCGTTTCATCTGCCGGTGTTCGTCGTCGATGCCTACACGCGAAGAATCCTTTCCCGTATCGGGTTGATCGGGAGCGGCGCAGCCTACGAGCACATCCAGGCCATGTTCCATGACTCGCTGGAGCGAAACACGGCTCTCTACAACGAGTATCATGCCCTCATCGTCCATCATGCGAAGCAGCATTGCCGGGTCCGGCCGGAGTGCACCACGTGCCCGGTGAAGCCCTGCCGCCATCGAGATCGAGGAGGGGACCCGGCCCGGCCCGCCGGAGCTCCGCGATCTTGAAGCGCCGGAGATTTTCGGCCACACTGGGCCCTCATGGCACACACCGGCGCGCCCGAAATCGTCGTCTGCGGGCACCTCTGCCTGGACATCATCCCGGGCTTTCCGGCCCTCGAGGGCGCCCACGACTGGTTCCGTCCGGGACGGCTTTCTCTCGTTGGTGCGCCGGTCATCTCCACCGGCGGTGCGGTCTCCAACGTGGGGCTTTCCCTCCATCGCCTCGGGCTGCCGGTCCGGCTCGTGGCGAAAATCGGCAACGATCCGCTCGGCCGGCTGATCGTCGAAAGGGTCAGGGCGATGGGGGAGAATCTCGCTCGCGGGCTGACCCGCGCGGAGGGGGAGGTCACCTCGTACTCGGTCGTGCTCAACCCGCCCGGGATCGATCGGATCTTTCTGCACTGCCCCGGTGCGAACGACACGTTCACCGACGCCGATGTCTCCGACGAGGTCATCGAAGGCGCCTCGATTTTTCATTTCGGCTATCCGCCGCTCATGAAGCAGATCTGGTCCGATGGCGGCCTGCGGCTGGAGAGGCTCCTCGCCCGCGCGAAGGCACAGGGCGCCCTGACCTCGCTCGACATGAGCCTGCCCGATCCTTCGAGCCCTTCCGGCATGATCGACTGGGCCGCACTTCTCTCCCGTGTGCTCCCGCGAGTCGATGTGTTCGTGCCGAGCGTCGAGGAGCTTCTCTTCATGCTGGACAGGCCCGGTTTCACCCGCCTCACCGGCGCAGGCGGCGGGGAGGAGATCATCCGAAAGGTCACATTCGCAGATCTGGCCCGGCTCGCCGCGCGGGCCCACGATGCGGGCGTGTCGGCTGTGCTGATCAAGCTCGGCGACAGGGGCGCCTACCTTCACACGAGCTCGCGCGGTCTGGCGGGGGCTGCCGGGTGGGCCAGCCGTGAGCTGTACACGCCGGTGTTCTCCGTGCCGAAGATCGCGGGAACCGTGGGGTCCGGCGATGCGACAATTGCCGGTTTCCTCGCGTCGGTGGTCAGGGGCCTGGGCGCGGAGGAGGCGCTGACCCTCGCGGTCGCCGTCGGTGGTTGCTGCGTCGAAGCTCCCGACGCGACCTCCGGCATCCGCACTTGGGAAGAGACCCGCGGCCGGGTCAAGGCAGGCTGGGCTCGTCGTTCCGTGGAGATCAGGGAACCGGGCTGGCGCCCGGTCGCCCACGGTGTCCGGGCCGGCCCGGGGGACCGGCCGTGAGCGCGTTCCTACTGCCCTAAATCGAAGACGGTCTTTCCGACGTCGTAGCGTTTCGTGTCGATGCCCTTGCGATAGGCTTCCAGGTCGGCAAGCTCACGCTCGAGCTCGGGGAAGCGGTATGCGAAGAGACCTTCCTTTTCCAGCGGAACAGGCTCCGCCTTCAGCGAGGCGGCGATTCGATCGAGGATCCTGCGGCGCGTCCCGGGGAGATCCCGGGGATCGAGATTGGTCCCCGTGGGGCGCACCTCCCGAGGGTCCACCCGGGAAGGAGATGCGAGCACCTGCGCCATCACTCTCCTCCTCAGCGTCTCCTCCCGCAGCGCGTCGTTCTGCCGGCCGAGACGGATCCTCCGCAGAAGGGGGATGAGGAAGAAGAACACGGAGAAGGCCACGGGGATGATGCCCAGGACGATCGATATCACGGGCATGGGGCTGATCCCCGCCTGGAGGAGCAGGCGGCCCACGAACGAGTAGAAATAGGGGCCGGTTTTCGCCACCGCCGCGGCGCCCTGGACGATGCTGATTCCCAGGAAGTACGACCCGAAGGCAAGGTTGAAGGCGTTAAAGAAGCTGATCCAGCCGTTGGTCCGCGGCTTGTTCGTGGAGAAAGGCACGACGTGTTTCGACTCGGGGTTGAGGACCGGCACCTGCCCGATCGCCTTTTGCGCGGCGTCCGAGGTCCGCATGAG
>JBEKXR010000108.1:0-9716 GCA_049511935.1 Spirochaetia bacterium
TTCCTGGAGCTTCCGGTCTGGTTCCGACTCTCCACCTCCGGGTACCGCCCGGCGAAAGTTTTCGAGGAACCTCTCAGCGTTCTGACCCGGACCTGGTTCGGCGACCCGGTCACCGGGGAGCTCTGCTGGGGCCTTGCCACCCGGCTTCACCATTCGATCGAATCCGTGGACCCCGCCGCGGACCGCGCGGTCTGTCCGCTGATGATCGAAAACGATTCGGAGAGCGACCTCGAGTTCCAGAAAATATGCATCCACGTCGAGAACCTGAGCATCTTCCGGGGCACATGGCACCTGTGGACGAACAGCCTTCTCGCCGTGTTCAAGGGGCCCGACCAGGCGACACAGATAGAGATCGTGCACACGCCGCCCGGTTTCGAGGAAGGCATGGTGCCGCTCTCCGAGGCGCGGCTGCCCTCCACGGGATGGAACATCCGAAGGACCTTCGGAATGCTGAAGTACTTTACCGACTTCTGAACAAGGGGCTCACCGTATGTTCATCACGCAGATCGTGAACTGGATCAGCACGCTCTCACCTGACGTCCTGACCCGCGGACTGCGCGTCGCCGTCACGGTCGTGATAGGGCTGGTGCTCGTGCGCCTCCTGGCGGTCGTGACTCAGCGCTACATTATGAAGAAGTCCACGCCGCAGCGGCAGATGATCGTTCGAAAAATCATCAGCTATACCGGCTTCTTCATCGTGCTGATGGCAGTGCTCGGAGAGCTGGGGGTGAAGCTCACCGCCCTCCTCGGCGCCGCCGGGATCGTCGGCATCGCGGTCGGCTTCGCCTCCCAGACCAGCGTGTCCAACATCATCAGCGGCCTGTTCCTGATCTCGGAGAAACCCTTCGCGATCGGCGACGTGCTCAAGGTTGGCGGGACCACGGGGATCATCCAGTCCATCGACCTGCTCTCCGTCAAGATCCGCACGTTCGACAACCTCTTCGTCCGGATCCCGAATGAGAAGATCCTGAGCTCCGAGGTGACGAACATCACACGATTCCCCATCCGCAGGATGGACATCGTCTTCCAGGTCGACCATGGGCAGGATCTTTCCCGGATCCACGGGGTTCTCTCCGCGATCGCGAGCGCGAACCCCTGGAGCTTGGACGAGCCCGAGCCGGTCATCATGTTCACGGAGTTTAAGGAATCTGGCATCGAGGTCATGCTCGGGCTCTGGTTCGCAAAGACCGATTTCATGGACTTGAAGAACACTATCATGAAAGACATTTCGGCCCGGTTTGCTGCCGAGGGAATCAGGTTCGCCCATCCGCGGAGGATGGTGCGTATCTCCCCCACTCCCGCAGACGCGCCGCGCCGCCGAAAAGCACGGAGTACCGTGGCGCGTGGACGCGCGACCTCCGCTCCTACCGCTTGATGATCTGCTCGCGCCGGGGACCGACGGAGACCCAGGTGATGCGCGTGCGGATGTGTTTCTCGATGAAGAGGACGTAGTCCCGTGCCTGAGGGGGCAGGTCCTGGAAGCGGCGCACGCCGCTGACGTCGGTTTTCCACCCGGCGAGCTCCGCGTACACGGGCTGCGCCTTGTCCAGCATCCGGGAAACCGGGAACGTGGTCGTCGCCGTGCCGCCGATCGAGTACGCGGTGCAGACGGGAATCGCCTCCTTGTAGCCCAGGACATCGAGATTGGTGATCGCGGCCTCGGTAGCTCCCTGGACCCGGCATCCATAACAGGTGGCGACGCAATCGAACCAGCCCACGCGGCGGGGTCGGCCCGTCGTCGCCCCGTACTCTCCGGCCGATCCCCCGCGCTTTCGCAGCTCCTCGGCCTCCCCGCCCTGCAGCTCGGTGACGAAGGGTCCGGCCCCCACGCAACTCGAATATGCCTTGGTGACCGCGACCACCCTCCTGATCGCCCAGGGAGGAATCCCCGCGCCCACCGCCGCGAAACCCGCCAGCGGCGACGACGAGGTGGGGTAGGGATAGATCCCGTGGTCGGGATCACGGAGCGTCCCGAGTTGGCCTTCGAGAAGGATCGTCTTCCCCGCTTCCACTGCATCGAGGAGGAGGGTCGTGGTGTCCGTGACGTAAGGGGCGAGCCTGTCGCGGAGCGCGGCCACGTGCGCCACGATCTCGTCGACAGCGAGGGGAGGCTTGCCGTAGAGATGCTGCAGGAGGACATTCTTCTGCGCGATTGTTTTCGAAAGCCGCGCCCGCATGAGCGGCTCGTCGAAGAGCTCGTTCACCTGCAGGCCGACTTTCAGGTACTTGTCCGCGTAGAACGGGGCGATGCCCGATCTCGTGGAGCCGAAGCTCTCCTTTCCCAGACGCTCCTCTTCAAGGGCATCGAAGAGAATGTGGTATGGGAGGAGGGCCTGTGCGCGCTCAGAGACCCGGAGGTCGGGCCGCGGCACTCCCTGTTCCACGAGCTTGTCCAGTTCGGAGAGGAATGCGATCACGTTCACCGCGACACCCGGGCCGAGGACGTTCACGACGCGGGGATAGAAGACTCCGGAGGGCAGCAGGTGCAGGGCGAACTTCCCGAACTCGTTGATGATCGTGTGGCCTGCGTTGTTTCCGCCCTGGTAGCGCACCACGAAGTCGGCCTCGTGGGCGAGGTAGTCGGTGATCTTGCCCTTTCCCTCGTCGCCCCAGTTCGCGCCGACCACTGCGATGACCGCCATGCTTTTCTCCTTCGCGGCGTCCATGCTATACGATAGGGCTGTGAGTGGAAAGTCGCGGGCCTACTGTGAAGGCGTGGGCGCGGCCGGCGCTGACTGGGGCTCTGGGGCAGGTGGGGGCACGATCACGGGGGCCGGGGCGGGCGCGGCAGCAGGCGCAGGCGATGTCAGCGCGTCCAGAGCCGACTGCAGCTCGGGCGCGAACACAGAATCCGGGTAATCCTTTATCGCGGAAGAGAGAAATGCCTTCTGCTGCTTGACATTCTTCGAGCCGGCCGCGAGCTGCAGGAGGATCGCGGGCTGCACATCGAAAGGCCGTGCCGAGACCCCCTCGTTCCTGAGGTAGACGTTTCTTCTCAGAACCTTTGCGGCCGGGTCGAAGCAGGAGACCCTGATAAAGCTCATCCCCGCGGTGTCCGAGTGGATGGCGACGATCGTCATCCTCGGGATGCTTTCCGTTGTGGCCGCGGTATTGGACGGCGCGGAGTAGATCACCGCATTGTCAGTCGCGATGACCGCAAGAATCGAGCGGGAGACGACGAAGCCGGCGCGTACCCACCCCTCGGATCCCGAATCCCGCCTCACGTTCAGAAAGTCCTTCTCTTTCCCTGCTTGCGTCACCTTCTGCGCCGGGCCCGTGAGAACGAGTCTTTCCCCGATGGGGATCGTTTCTTTCAGCGTCATGGTTCCCTGGGTGAGGGTCCACAATGGCAGGTCTCCGACGATGACAAGGGCGCTCTTCGAGTCCGCCACCGTCGCCGCGGGAACCGTGCGTGAAGGTTTCTGTTCGCAGGAGAAGAGAGCGATGAGCATGAAAAACGCGGCGACGGGCGACGCGCGGCGCATTGGCACCTCCAGAAGACTTTCTCTTGATCAAGCGTAGGGCGGGGAAGGAGAGGTGTCAACATCCCGAGGACGGCGTCGAGACGAAAAAGCCCCGGCTTTCGCCGGGGCTTTCACGCGTGCGACCAGGGCACGTGTCCGCGCCGCGGTCGAACTACCTGCCCTTCGCCATCTTCATGAGAAGGTCGACGGTGCGGCAGGAGTAGCCCCACTCGTTGTCGTACCAGGAGACCACCTTGAAGAACCTCTTCTCGCCCTTCAGGTTGTTCTGCAGGGTGGCAAGGCTGTCGTAGATCGAGGAGCGATTGTCGTGGATGAAGTCGGTGGAGACCACTTCCTCGTTCTGGTAGCCGAGGATGCCCTTCAGGTACGTCTCCGAGGCCTTCTTCATCATGCCGTCGATCTCTTCGATTGACGTGTCGCGGGCGGCACGGAATGTAAGATCCACGACCGAGACGTCCGGAGTGGGAATACGGAAGGACATGCCGGTGAGCTTTCCCTTGACCGCGGGGAGTACCTCTCCGACTGCTTTGGCCGCTCCCGTTGTCGAGGGAATGATATTGATTGCCGCGGCCCGTCCGCCGCGCCAGTCCTTCTTTGAGGGGCCGTCCACCGTCTTCTGGGTGGCGGTGTAGGAGTGGATGGTCGTCATGAGACCAGTCTCGATCCCGATCCCTTCCTTCAGGATGACATGCACGAGAGGGGCGAGACAGTTGGTGGTGCACGAGGCATTGGAGACGATATGGTGGCTCGACGGATCGTACTCGTTGTCGTTCACCCCGATGAGAAGGGTCTTCACCTCGCCCTTGCCCGGCGCGGAGAGGATGACTTTCTTTGCCCCTGCCGCGAGGTGGCCCTTCGCCTTCTCCGAATCGGTGAAGAGACCCGTGGACTCGATGACGAACTCCACGCCGAGATCCTTCCAGGGGAGCTGCGACGGTTCCTTTGTTGCCATGATGCACTTCGTCTTCTGGCCGTTCACGACGAGTACGTCGTCTTCCGCCGCGCCGGCCGACTTCTCGGTGGCGAGGGTGCCTTTGAACCTGCCGTGGATGGAATCGTATTTGAGCTGGTAGGCGAAGTACTTCGCCTCCGTGCTGATGTCCACCACCGCCACGACGTCGATCTCCTTGCCGAGGAGTCCCTTGTCCACCATGGCGAGAAATACCTGGCGCCCGATGCGGCCGAACCCGTTGATCCCAACCTTGATTGCCATACGAAATCTCCTTCTGGACTGTGTGCTCGCCGCGGTTCTGCGCCGCGGTACTCCGCGGAACCCTCCGCGGATTTGTTCGCGTCGGCCACGACGGCCGTTTGTGCCCGTGTCGGTGCGTGCAGCGCCGGAATCAGCGGAGTACCGCGATGCTCGAGAATCCGCGGAGTACCGCGGCGCTCGAGAATCCGCGGAGTACCGCGGCGCTCAGGAATCCTCCAGCAGCTTGAATACCTGGTCGGCGGTCTCCGCGTGGATGATTGCCTTCCGTTTCTCCTTGTTCCTGATGATGAGCGTGAGCTTCGCGAGGATGCGCAGGTAATTCTCGTGCTCCTCGGGGCCCGCGATGAGGAACGCGAGGTGCACCGGCTTCTCGTCGAGAGACTGCCATTCCACCCCGTCACGGAAGACGCCGATCGTGATGAAGAAATCCTTCACCCAGCGGCTCTTGATGTGCGGGATGGCGACGTTCTGCCCGATGCCCGTCGTCACGATGTACTCGCGGTCGAGGACCGCGTTCTGGAACTGGTCGAAATCGATGACGTGACGCGGGTCGTCCGAGAGGGAGATGAGTTTCGCCAGGGCATCCTGCTTGTCGCGCGCTTCGAGGAACGCGATCCTCTCGCGCGCGATGTAGTCTTTTAAATTGATCATGACTGAGCCGAATTTACCCGATATCGCCGACTCCTGCAAGAAGGATCAGAGGATGTCCGCCCACTCGATCCCTTCGCCGTCGGGGACGTCCTTTCTTGCCGTTGCCCCGATCACCTGCTGAAGGAACTCGGGTCCGATGCCTGGCCGCAGCTCCTTCTCGGTGCGAAGGACAGCGACATCCGAGGCGCCTATGACGCTGCCCCTGCCGATTTCCCGGATTGCGTGCACCGAGCGGTTTGTCCGGGAGTAGTTGGCCCGCTCCGAAGGGGCGAGCTCCTTCACCCCGGATCCGGTTGCGGCCCTGACCCGGTCTGCACCGTAATCCCGGAGCAGTCGCCCGTGCGTCTCCTCGGGGGGATCGGCTTCTGCCCGCCTGATGGCGTCCACCATGCGTTGGAAATCAACGGGCTCCAGGGCGATCGGGTCGTCGAGACCTGAGCCCGCCCGGGAGATGCTGAAGTGCTTCTCGACGGAGCAAGCGCCGTGCAGGACGGCAAGCGAGGGGACGAGCACCGGATCCAGGGAGTGATCGGACAGGCCGACCTCCACGCCCAGCACCCGGCGGAGGCTCTCCAGGACGGCTACGTTATACTCCTCCTCCGGTGCGGGGTAGGAGGTGATGCAATGCAGCAGCACCAGCCGGTCTTTCCCGGTGATCGCAAGGGCGCGTTCTATGTCGCCGAGGAGTGAGACGCCGCTGGAGAGAAACATTGGCAGGCCGTAAGAGGCGACTTCCTGCAGAAGCGGGTAATGGTTGAGCTCGGGTGAGGCGATCTTCAGCGCCCTGGATCCGAGGTCCCTCAGCTCGCGGGCGCTCCTGATGCCGAAAGGTGAACAGAGGAAGAGAGCGCCGGCGGACTCAGTGTGCTCCTTGAGGGCGGCGTAGAAATCCAGACCACGCTCCAGTGCCTCGAACCGCTCATAGAGCGCAACCCGGCCCGTCGGCAGCGGAACAAAACCGGACCGCGGGTGGAGGATCTCCCCGGCGTGGACGAGCTGGAACTTCACGCACTCGGCGCCAGCCGCGACCGCCTCATCGATGAGAGCGCGTGCCCGTCCAAGGTCGCCCTGGTGCGAGGAGCCGAGCTCGGCAATGACGAGGCAGGGGTTCCCCGCGCCGACGGTTCTTCCTGCGAACGTGATCATTACTCTTAAGATCGTTCGAAAGCGGGGTGATCAACAGCCCTTTTTCAATGACGGGAGGCATCGACAGATGGGAGAATGGACTGATACGATGGTGGATCGTATATTGAATCGTATAAAAGTTACGGCGATCATCCCCGACGCCCTGGTGAGCGACGTGCAGCGCCTGGCCCGGCGAAAAAACCTTACAGAATCCATCGTCTTCGCGCTTCGGGAGTGGGCTGATCTCCAGCGCATCAGGGAATTGAACGTCAAGGTCGAGGAGAGACCCCTGCGTTTCCGTGAAGGGTTCAGCGCCGCAACGACCAGGGAGGCAAGCAAGAGCGGGGAGCGGCCGTGACAATCGCCGACACGTCGGTGTGGGTGGAGTTCCTGCGGAACAGGGAGCCTGTCCACGCGCGTCTCAAGTCGCTGCTGGAAAGGGGTGAAGTGCTCGGCGTGGAATGCGTGTTCGGCGAACTTCTCAGCGGAGCCCGCAGCGGCAGGGAGAATGCAATTCTGGAATCGTACTGGAAAAGCCTTCCGAAGGTGGACGAGGCAGGAAGATGGATCGACGCCGGGAAGCTGAGCGCGTCACGGCACCTGAATGCGAGGGGCGTCAGGTTGGTCGATGCCGCAATTCTCTCCGTCGCTTCTCGGACGGGTGCGAACATTTGGACCCTTGACCGACAGCTTCGCGATGCAGCGAAGCTTTAGCGGAATCAGCCGGGCTCGCCCCTGTCAGAATCCTTGAAGATCCTGCTTCCCACCGTTCCGCGCTGGCCCTGGTACTTCCCCGCATAGGGAGTGCGGGTGGCCTTGTCCATGAAGGCGAACACGATCTGGCAGATCCGCCGGCCGCTCGTAAGACGCAGGGGCAGGCGGTTGGCGTTGAAAAGCTCCAGGGTGATGTTGCCCTCGAAGCCGGGGTCCACCCATCCTGCGTTCTGGATGAAAAGCCCCATCCTGCCGATCGAGCTCCGCCCCTCCACGAAAGCGATGACATTGGCAGGAATCCTGATGAGCTCCACGGTCGTGGCCAGCAGGAATGAGTGCGGCGGGATGATGATCTCGTCCTTCTCGATCTGCACGTAGGGCAGCTCGCTGTCCAGAGTGAGACTCTCCAGCGTGTTCTCGTCGATTTTCAGGAAATGCCGGCCCAGGCGAAGATCGATGGAGGCCGGCTGCACCTGGTAGGGTTCGATCGGGTCCACCACGATGCTCTTTTCCGCAATCATCCTGCGAAGGGTCTCGTCGGACAGAATCATTCGTGCGCTCCTCCCGGGAGGTTTTCCCGGATGAGCCGGGCCTTCAGATTCCGCAGCCCCGTGGACAGCGACACCCTGTACACGTGCGGGTTGATGAGGCGCTTGTAGGTGTCGTCAAGCCGGTCCAACTCCCCGATTGCCCGCGCCTGCAGAACCTTCAGCCCCGGGCTGTCCGAGAGGATCTTTCCATCCTTCATCTTGAGACTGAGCAGAGGCGTGATGCCGGCGTACTCCCGAAGGGTGAATGACCTGTAGTCACCCATCGGATGGTGAAATCTGTGCGCCACACCGGGTGCAGGGAGATCATCCTCCAGGCTGATCAGGTCCGCGAGGGGGTTGCCCTCGCCATTCGTGAACCGCCAGACCTGCTTGATGCCGGGGTTGGTCACCTTCTCGGGATTGTTGGACACCTTGATCGCGGGCACCCATGAGCTGCCGTTCCGCCGGGCGCAGATCTTGTAGACCCCGGTGAGCGCAGGGTCGTCGCCCCCCGTCACCAGGTGCGTGCCGACACCCCAAGAGTCGATCGGCGCGCCCCGGGTGATCAGCTGATGCACGATGTGCTCGTCCAGTTCGTTGGATGCCATGATCCGGGCCTCCGCGAGTCCCGCCTCGTCCAGCCGCGCCCGCACCTTCTTGCTCAGGTATTCAAGGTCCCCGCTGTCCAAACGCAGGCCGAAGCTCGTATGACCTGCAGCCTGGAGCTTCTTTCCGACGGCGATCGCATTCTCGATCCCGCTGCCGAGGGTGTCATATGTATCGATGAGGAGGACCGTGGCATCGGGATACGTCTCGGCATACTTCTCGAACGCTTCGCGCTCACTCGCGAATGCCATGACCCAGGAATGCGCCATTGTGCCTCGCACCGGGATTCCATACAGCTTCCCGGCCAGGGTGTTGGAGGTGGCCGCCGCGCCGCCGATGAATGCCGCGCGGGAGGCGGAGAGGGCGCCGTCCACGCCCTGGGCACGGCGAAGTCCGAACTCCACGATCACCCCCCCGTTGGCCGCCAGGCGTATCCGTGCGGTCTTCGTGGCAATGAGCGTCTGGAAGTTCAGGATTGCCAGCAGGGCGCTCTCCGCGAGCTGTGCCTCGATCAGAGAGCCATGCACGCGCACCAGGGGTTCGCCGGGAAATGCGAGCGTTCCCTCCTCCATCGCCCACACGTCCCCGCGAAACCTGAACCGGGAAAGGGAATCGAGGAACTCCTTGTGAAAGGACCCGAGGCTTTCCAGATAGGCGAGGTCATCCTCGGAGAAAGACAGCGAGCTGATATGCGCGAGGGCGCTCTCCAGTCCCGCGAAGACCGAGAACCCGCCGCCGAAAGGCTGGCGGCGGAAGAACATGTCAAAGACGACGGGGGGGTTCTCACGCTGGAGAAAGTACCCCTGCATCATCGAAAGCTCGTAGAAATCTGTCAGGAGGGTGAGATTCATGGGGGGTGTGGAGGATGGGGGATTCGAACCCCCGACCTACAGATTGCGAACCTGCCGCTCTACCAACTGAGCTAATCCCCCGGGGAGAGGCGGCGCCTCTCGCTTCGCTGGTCACCTTATACAGAGCCGACATTTCTGGTCAATACCCTGCTTTGACACGGGCACCTGCTGACTCTTTCGAGTGCGCCGATACTGGCGAAAATGGCCTCGCCGCGGCAAGAATCTGGCCGGCGCGCTCGTGAAAGTTTGTATCTGGCCCTTCGACGCTCTCTCGGGGGGGCGGGGACTAAACCATATGCTCGCAGGTGATGAAATGGCACCAACCGCCCAAGCTCAGGGGCGGTTGGCGCTGATTGCTGCAGCCTCTTGATGGGAGGGCAGACTGCTCCGCTGTCAGTGGTTCATTTCACCGTCTGTTATCGTAATCACGCGCGTGAAGACTCAGCCAGAAATCATAGTTCTGCGAGCGCTCGTGCCGTTGATTCCGCTGCTGCTCATCCCTCTGCCATTGCGTTCTCTGCCATTGGTTTCTCTGCTGTTG
>JBEKXR010000109.1:0-12235 GCA_049511935.1 Spirochaetia bacterium
GATTCTCCCTGCGTGGGGCTTGCTTGCATCCGCGATTGACGCAAAACCCTCCGATGGCACCACGGCAGCCTCCTGCATTAATCATCGTGAAAAGAAGGGTCGCATGCAAGCTTTGCCGTGATCTTGCGCCGTCGGTCGATGAGGGGGAGGCGGTAGTCGGGGGCCGCTCCATGGAACAGGTCCTCTCGGTCTGGTAGGGTTCGGGCGATGGACAAGATCGACATCCTCATAATCGGGGCGGGGGTCGTGGGGCTGGCAATTGCAGAGCGTCTCGCACTCCGCAGCAGGCAGATTGTGGTCGTCGAAAGAAACGACAGCTTCGGCCGGGAGACCTCCTCCCGCAACAGCGAGGTGATTCACTGCGGAATGTACTATGCGGAAGACCTCCTGAAGACACGGCTCTGCGTCAGGGGCAATCCCCTTCTCTACGCGAGGTGCGAGCGAGAAAAGATCCCGGTTCGGAAAACCGGCAAGATCGTCGCGGCCGTGGATGAACCCGAGGCGCGCGTGCTGGAGCAGCTCCTTTTCCAGGGGAGAAGGAACGGTGTCCCTGGCCTGCGGCTGATCGACTCACGGGAGCTCCAGCAGCTCGAGCCCTGCGTGCGCGGCGTCCGGGGGCTGCTGAGCTCCGAGAGCGGGATCGTGGACAGCCACGCGCTCATGTCATCCTTCCAGCAGGCAGCGGTGTCGCGGGGTGTGACCTTCGGGTACCGGTGCGACGTGCGCGAAGTGACAAAGACCGCGGTGGGATTCACCGCTGAGATGACAGACGCGGACGGCGAATCCCTCACCCTGCGAGCCGAATGCGTGGTCAACGCGGCAGGGCTGGATGCAGACCGGATCGCCCAGTCCACCGGCATCGACATCGACGCGGGAGGGTACCGGATCCACCCCGCGAAGGGCGAATACTTCCGCGTCTCATCCCGGCACAGAGGGAAGCTCGGTCGGCTGGTGTACCCGGTCCCGTCACCGGTTCACCTCGGGGCGCACGCGGTGCTGGGCCTGGACGGGGGGTTGAAGCTCGGTCCCAACTCGATCAGCGCGGCGCTCGGCGACTATTCAGTCGATCCCACTCACCAGGGGGACTTCCTCGCGAAGGCCTCGAGGTTCCTTCCTTTCCTCGAGGCCGGCGACCTTTCACCGGACATGGCGGGAATCCGCCCGAAGCTCTACCGCCTGGGCGAGCCCTTCCGGGATTTCGTGATCCGCGAGGAGAGCAGCCGGGGGCTTGCCGGCCTCGTCAACCTCGTCGGAATGGAATCGCCCGGCCTGACCTCCTGCCTCGCGATCGCAGAGGAAGTGGAGCGGCTCCTGGGGATGCGAACAGCCGCAACAGGATAAGGATTTCAACCACCGCGGGGATTCCAGTAGCCGCCGGGAAAGGCCGGGCGGTATCTTACCCCCGCGGGGGTCACGCATGAAGAAACGGCTGCTGGTTTCCCTGTTCCTGCCGATCGCTGCGGCCGTCTTTGCGCAGGCCTCATCCGACATGGGGACGGGCGGAGTGCAATTCAGCGGAACGCTTTCGATGAACCTCATCGACAATTTCTATAACAGCACGGCCAACACCGACTCGGTCGACGGGCTCTCCTACCTGCAGCTCAACCCGACTCTGAAGGAAGGTCCTTACGGCTTCGATTCCGAGCTTGCGGTCGGGCCCGGGAGCACTGTCAATCTGCGTTACGCATACGGGTACGCGGACTTCCTGAACGGCCGGATCCATACGTCGATCGGAAAATTCGTGGACCCGGACACCTTCGCCTTGAACAGTTTTTTCGTCGGTGGCTCGGACGGCCCCGGCTCATTTGGAAACCCCTCGCTGGTGAACGCAGCAGGAAATACCGGTAACGGAATCAATGGCGTCGAGCTCAAGTTGAGCCCGACGAAGAACCTGATCTTTGGTTATGTTCTTCCGTACAATAACTCCGACATCGTCGATACGTCATTGAAGAGATCCACCCTGGATGCGAGTTATACAGTGGAGAAGGTCGTGCAGGTCGTTCTCGGGTATTCGCAGAGTCACACCGGCGTTGCGGACCTGGCAACACTGATCAACAACCTGAACCAGAACAAGCTCTATGCGATCGCCAACATCCTCGCTTCTGAAAACCTGGTCGCGGGGGCTCGCTACGAGCTGGATCATGACGTGTCGGACTGGCAGGTGATCTCAAATAATGCTTATTTCACGCTCGGCGACAAGCTTGGAGATTTCTCGATCGGTGGCGACATCGGCCTGTATTTCCCTGCAGGCGGCTCGGCGGGCTACGAGGTTCTGGCAGCCACCTCGTACACGCTGAGGTCCATTCTCCCAACCGTTGATCTCGAGCCCTATATGACAGTGAGCTACGTGAGCGGGGCGTACCAGGAAAGCCCGTGCACCAGCATAAATTTCAATCCCCAGCTGCGGCTCCTGCTCGGGAAGAGCCAGCACGAGCTCGCGGTGGGGTATACGGTTACATACGACCTGGACCACCGCCAGGTGGTGGTGAATCAGCTCAACATCCTGATGCAGATTTATTTCTGATCGCGGGGCTACGCCTTCTTGACAGGTCTCCTGTGCTGCAGCCTCTTGAGGTGTGCCAGCCGCCGCTCGTAGAAACGCCGCAGGTCGGCGACTACCGTGGGATCTCTGCCACTGTTCCGTCGTGCAAAGAGCTTCGTCACGTAGCGGATGTTCGCCAGGTTCGAAGAACTCCTTCGTGCTCAACCCCTTGCGGATGTCCCCGTGCCCGAGACCCTGGTCGTGCAGGTCCTTCAACATTACCAGGCGGTAGTGGGCCCTCTCCAGCAGAAACTGGGTTTCGCGCAGGTCGGCCAGCAGATCCGCGATCTCACCCTTTTCCTTCTCGACCTCATCCCTGCTTCCCACGACGCCCCTCTTCTCCTCCGTGAACCACTTCGCAAGGATGTCCTTCTTCTCCTGCAGCGCGGCAAACTCCGTGTCGAACTCATCCGAGAGAGCATCGTAGCGCTGGGCTTCGCGCTGAATGACGTCGATGGCGTGATCCTTCAGGAAAGCCAGGCGTTCGTCTTCCCAGCTCTTGCGGAAGGTATCTACGTCACCCTTGACCTCCAGGGTCCCGAGGGGTTCGCCGAACTTCTTCAACACGGCTGTCCCGGGAGTCGCGTGGAACTCGTTGCCGTGCTCGTCCGTGATGACCACGTCCCCCGTCCTGCACGTGACAAGAATGTCTCCAGTAGGCGGCGCGGTGACGCTGAACTCCGTGCCCCGAACTCCCATCACGGCGCTCTCGGTGTGAACCATCAGGTCCTGAGCCCCCGTGAGCTTTGCCACCCGCAGGGCGACGGTGCCGCTCATCAGGCCGAGGAAGCTCTGCTGGCGCGCGCCGGTGTCGTTCAGCTCGAAGGTGAATTGAGTGCGAGGTGAGATCTTGATCGTCGCCCCGGCCGATTTCGGCGTTGTGATGCTGACCTCGGCCAACCCGTCGGCGGCGGTCTTCACCATGTCGTAGTTCTCTATTGCAAGCCCGGTCTGGACCTCGGAGGAATCGAGGTCCTGGCCGTCGCGCTGAACCGACACCGTTCCCTCGAGGTAGGAAGTGTCCCCCACCTTGTCAGGCGAGGAGGAAGGTTTTGCGCCGCCGAGGACGAACAACGCGCCGGCCATGAGAAGCGGCGCCGCGCGCGAGAAGAATAATCGACCCATGTGTGCCCTCCGATCTGAAAAGATACGGAGATCGCATCCGAAATGGAAATGTTCTGATGGACGGCTCGGGCGGCGGGTTCGCGGGCCCTCTGCGCGTTGTCCCGGGGGGCGCTTTGCGGCTATACTGCCCGTCCGGGGAGGGAAGAATGTCGCCGAAGAAGAATGGATTCGTCGACCGCTACGGTCCGTGGGCTCTCGTTGCCGGAGGCTCCCAGGGACTGGGCGCCGCTTTCGCGGACGAGCTCGCCGCAGACGGACTGGACCTCCTCCTCATCGCCCGACGACCCGGGCCTCTCGAGGAGACAGCCGCGGGGCTGCGCTCCCGGCACTCCGTCCAGGTGCGCACAGCGGCCATCGACCTGTCACGCCCCGGATTCCTCGAGCTGGTCGAAAGCGCGGCGGCTGGACTGGAAATAGGCCTGCTCGTTTGTGATGCGGCCCATTCCCATACCGGCAAATTCCTCGCGGCTGACCTGGACACGTACGCCAGGGTTCTGGACACGAACTGCCGCGCGCCCCTCGCTCTGATCCACAAGTTTGGCGGCATGATGGCCGGGAGGGGCAGGGGAGGAATCGTGGTCATGTCCAGCCTCTCCGCCTTCTGGGGGTCCCCGTACGTTGCGGTCTATGGAGCGACGAAGGCCTTTCTCCTCAACCTCTCCGAGGCGCTGGGCAAGGAGCTCGGGGCTCGCGGCGTGGACGTGACGGTCTGCACGGCAGGGCCGGTCCTCACGCCGAATTACGTCTTGAGCAAACCCGCGGACGCAGGACCCTCCGCCATGGAGATGCAGCCTCAGAAGGTCGCCGCGGCCGCCCTGGGGGCGCTCGGCCGCCGGCCCCTGGTGGTCCCGGGAACGCTGAATCGGTTCGCGCAGTTCTTCATGACAAGGTTCGTCTCGCGCCGGGCAGCTGTTTCCCTCCTGGAAAAGAGCACCGCCCGCATGTACGGCGACTGAAATCAGGCAGAAGGAGCGGTGGCATGATCACGGCCGTCACGGGAGCTTCCGGTCATCTCGGGGGGAACCTCGTCAGGGCGCTCCTGGCGGAAGGCCGGACGGTTCGTGTGCTGGTGCGTGCCGACCGGCGCGCGCTCGAAGGTCTTGACGTCCAGATCGTGGAGGGCGACATCTCCGATCCGCGAGCGCTTCGCGCTCTCATGGACGGCGCAGGGACGGTTTTCCACCTTGCCGGGCGGATCTCCATCGTCGGGGCCGAGGGAGGGCTTGTCGAGAGGACGAATGTCGGCGGGGTCCTTCGAGTTCTTCAGGCCTGCAGGGAAACCGGGGTGCGTCGCCTGGTTCACTTCAGCTCGATCCATGCCTTCGACACTCATCCGAACGATCAGCTTATCGACGAGACCAGGAATCTCGCCCTGGGCCCTGGCCATGCGGCCTATGACCGGTCGAAGGCAGAGGGCCAGGCGGCGGTACTCGAGGCGGCGAAAGACGGCCTGGATGCCGTCATTGTCAACCCCGGAGCGGTAGTAGGGCCCTGCGACTTCAAGGTGTCCCGGATGGGCGCAGTGTTCCTCGACATCTACCATGGCCGTTTTCCGATGCTCATTGACGGCGGCTACAACTGGGTTGACGCGCGGGACGTGTCCGAGGGCGCGCTGCGTGCGGAAAAGAAGGGCAGGACGGGCGAGAGCTACCTGCTCACGGGGCACTGGGTCCACATCTGCGAGGTTTCGCGGATCATCGGCCGGCTCACGGGCAGGAAAACCACGCAGGCAGCGGCCCCGATCTGGCTCGCGTCTGCTTCTTCCTGGATTTCACTGGGCTGGGGAAAGTTCCGCGGCACAACACCAAAGTTCACTCCCGCGGCGATCAAGGCGATCCAGAGCCATCGCTCGATCAGCCACGAGAAGGCCACCCGGGAGCTCGGTTATGAGCCCCGCCCCTTCGAGGAGACCGTGCGGGACACGATGGAGTGGTTCCGGCAGGCGGGCATGCTCGACGGACGCCGCGGACCCCAGAGCCCCCGCTTCTAGTGCACCTCGATTTCCTCGACTCCCTCCCACGTGTCCGGGACTCCTGCGCCGATGAGGAGCTCGCAGCGCGAACGGTAGATCTTGAGGATTGGATCGTCGGGGTTGGTGCGCCGGAGTTCCGTGAAGATCCTCAGCGCCTCGGTAAACCGACGCCCGAAGTACATCCGATGGGCGCGTGCCAGCTCCGACCTGTAGGAAAGCCGCCGGGTCCGCTGGTCGTCCGACTCCCCGTCCAGCACCTCGAAGAGGAGGACCGCCTCCCGCTTTCCGCGGACGCGCACCCGGTCGATGAACCGGAACGAGAACCGACTCTTCGAGGAGAGCGCCTTCACCGTCTTTCCCGTCGTGAGGATGGCCGACCCGTACACACGCGTGAGAGTTTCGAGGCGTGAGCACAGGTTCACCGCGTCGGCGATCACGGAACCGTCCATCCGCTCGTGCTCCCCGACTGTTCCCAGCATGAGCTTGCCCGTGTTCACGCCCACGCCGATCGAGATGGGTGGATAGCCGCTCCTGGCCCGGTGCTCGTTGTACTCAACGAGCTTCCGCTGCATGGCCACCGCGGAGGCAATCGCATCGTCCGGCCGGGAGGGGAACAGCGCCATGATCGCATCCCCGATGTACTTGTCGATGAACCCGTTGTTGGCGCGGATCTCGGGCCCCATGCGGCGCAGGTAGGAATTGATGAAATTGAAATTCTCGAACGGGGTCATAGACTCGGAAAGACGCGTGAATGACCGGATGTCCGAGAACAGGACGGTCATGTCCTTCTGCGTCTGGTCTCCGAGCTCCACGTCCACGATGCTGCCCTTGTCCAGCAGCCGGAGAAGCTCGTGGGGCACGAACCTGCCATAGGCCTTGAGGAGTGCCTGCTGGCGTGCGTTGTAATCCTGGATAGTCTCGGCCATGTCGTTGAAACTCAGGCTCAAACGGCCGACCTCGTCCCGCGAGCGTACGGGGACCCTGACCGAGAGATTGTCCTTGTCAAAGGTGCGGACCACTCGGTCCAGCCGGACGATGCCCCGCGTGAAGAGAGTCCCGAGAAAGATCGAGCTCGCCACCGTCAGCGCGAGCGCTGCGGCGATGACGGCCAGGGCGATCCTCGTGGCATTGGAGAGGATCACGCGGACATCCGTGTCGACCATGTCGATCCCCAGCATCCCGACGAAGTCACCCGTGCGGGAGAACAGGGGGGCATAGCCGCTGATCGAGTTCACCTTGAAGTCCGGGTCGTACGACCACGCATCCTCGACCATGGACGCTTTTTCCGCCATTGCGCGGCGGGCCACTGGAAAGTCTGACACGTCGAATGGGGAAGAGAAGTGCGAGACGTCTCCGGAAACCGTCTGTCCTGCCGCCTTCTCTGCCCGGGCCGCCAGCACGTCGGCGTCGACGAGGTACCTGGCTTTGTTGGGATCCGCAGTCGGGACGAAGGTGTAGATGAAATGCACCAGCCGGGGATCGACCTCCCGGACCCTGTTCAGGCCCTCCGATACGATCCGAAAATCCGTCAGGGATTCGACCGCGTCCACCGAATCGTCGGACAGACTGTCTCCGAGGCCGGCCTTCAGGCGGGTGAGCGCCTCCACATCGACGACGTGCGTTCCCAGCTTCGCCAGGTCGAGGACCCGGCCCTGCATCTGGCGGAGGAGCCCGGCGTCGAGGATGCGGTACACGCTGTACGAGAGCAGGCCGCTGACGATCGAGCCGACGAGCAGGAAGGTGAGAATGATCTTCAGGCGGAGGCTGAAGATGACCCGCACCTTTTTCGCACGGGTCTCCTCCACGCGCTGTTCCATGCCCCTCATGTGCCTTTCGCAGGAGTGTAATCTTCCCGCAGGGGAGAGTCCATCCGTGTTATATTGACTTCATGGCCCTGAGTCCTGCGTGGTGGATGAAGGCCCGGGACATCCTCGGCGAAAGGATCGTGTCGGATCCGTCTCTCCTGGAGCCGTACGGACACGACGAGTCGGCCCCGCAGGAGTTCCGGGTCCCGCCGGAGGCGGTCGTCCGGCCGCTCGACGAAGGGGAAGTCTCTGCAGTACTGAAACTGTGCCGCGATGAGAGGGTCCCCGTCACGGTGCGCGGCGCAGGCACCGGCCTTGCCGCTGGCTGCGTGCCCTCCCGGGGCGGCATCGTGCTCGCGACGGAGCTTATGAACCGGGTGATCGACGCAGACCCGGCCAATTTCACCATCACGGTCCAGGCGGGAGTTCCAATGCGGAAGCTCTACGAGGAAGTGGCGGGGATGGGCCTCTACTTCCCGCCACATCCCGGCGACGAAGGCGCGCACGTGGGCGGCGCCGTTGCCGCGAATGCCGGCGGCGCGCGCGCGGTGAAATACGGCACCGTGCGCCGGTTCGTGCTCGGTCTCCAGGTCGTGCTCGCCGGTGGGGAGGTGCTCGATCTCGGGGGCAAGTACATCAAGTCCAGCACCGGCTACCATCTTGTGGACCTCATGATCGGCTCGGAGGGAACCCTCGGAGTCCTCACCCGGATCACCCTCTCGCTTCTCCCGCCGGTGGGTTCCGTGCAGACGCTGCTCGCTCCGTTCAGGACCGTCGAATCCGCCATTGGTGCGGTTCCGCGCGTGCTGGGCACGGGCATCCTCCCCTGCGCAGTTGAGTTCATCGAACATTCCGTGGTCCTCCTTGCCGAGCGGCTGCTGAACAAGAGCTGGCCGTCGCACGAGGGGGCAGCCTCCCTCATGCTGATCCTGGACGGCAGGAACGAGCAGGACACCCTCGCCCAGGCGGAGGGCGTCGGCGCCGCGTTGGAAGAGGCCGGAGCGCTCGATGTCCTTCTCACCGACCAGAAGGAGCGGCAGGCGGAGATGCTGGAAATCCGGAGCATGTTCTACGAGGCGATCAGGCCGGGAACGGCCGAGGCGTTCGACATCTGCGTTCCCCGGTCGGAAATTGCGCCCCACGTCGGATTCGTCCATCGGCTGGAGGAGAAGTGGGGCGTCCCCATCCCGACTTACGGTCACGCGGCGGACGGCAACGTGCACAGCCATTCGCTTCGGAGGTCCCTGGAGAACGGTGTCTTCGGCGGGGAGCTTCCCGGCTGGCGCGAGCGCAGTGCGGCGATCAGGAACGCCCTCTACGAGGACGTCGTACGGCGCGGCGGTGTCATCTCCGGCGAGCACGGCATCGGCCTGGTGAAGAAGGAGTACCTCCCGATGAACCTTGGACCGGCCCACGTGGCCGTGATGAGGTCGATCAAGAAGGCGCTGGATCCCGAGGGCATTCTCAACCCGGGGAAAATCTTCGACGCGTGAGCACCCGCGCTCGGGGGGGGCTCAGATGCGGTACGCAATGCCGATGCTGAGAAACTGCAAGTCCGCGAGGGGCGAGTGGTACCAGGGGAACATGCCCGGGAAAACCAAATCGAAGCCGAGGGACTCTTTCAACGCGACCGAGGGAGTCATGCTCCAGACGACGGCAGGGGAGATCCGGACCCTGCCGGTGAGACTGCTCCACACGGAGCTTCCCTGCGCAAGCACCACGCTGCTCTGCTGGTCCACGACGTCGCCGGATTTCGCCGTAAGGTAGATCCAGCCTGCCGAGACCGTGATCGCGAGCTCCGCAGATATCATTCCCCGCGTCCTGTAGATGATTCCCACGCCGGGGAACAGGAACACCCCGTACGCGGCGTATCTCGAATTCTGGCCGAAATCGAACGCATTCGAGTCGTTGAAATAGAAGGAAAACTGGATGCCGAGGACGCTGCTGAAGAACCAGTCGGCCTCGGCGATCAGGGGGAGAATGCCCAGGCCGAAGTAGAATCCACCGGAATTGCCCACCCCCGTGCTGTCGAGCAGCCGAAGCAGGCCGGTCGTCCACAAGGTGAACTCCAGCCTATTGTCCAGCTGGTCGAGAGAGTCGGTCTCTTTCGCCGGCTTGATGAGCTGCTCCTCGGATGTGACCTTCAGAAGGTCCGCCTCGGGGGAGACGGGACCGAGCAGCCGGGCCAGCCGGGATGCCGTATCGCCGAGGAAGGCCTGGAACGACGCAAGGTTCAGTGCCGCGCCGGTGAACTCCCGCTCCGCCTCGGATTTCGTCGATCCCGCTTCAAGGAACACCATCCTCACCGTCACCCTGCCGGCCCCTGCGGGTGAGGCCGCGATCGCGATTACGGACCGCGCCGCATCCGCCGAATCGGCCCGGGTGAATGGCTGCAGCGAGGCGATGGACGTGGCAAGCATCTCGGGAGTCCCGAGGACCAGCGCCTCCGTTTCCTTGTCCAGAACGGCATCAGTCTGGACGAGGGGGAAATATACGGCGCGCAAAACCTTCGCTGGTCTTTCCTGCGCGGCCGCGGAGGCGGCGACCGCGGCCGCCAGCAGAAGGACGTGCACGAGCCTTTTCACAGCCGGAACCCGTACCCGAGGGAAAGCGAGAGTTCCAGCGGCATGACCCGCGGCTGCGAGAGGTCGATCTCCGTTTCCATTCCGATGAGGTACCATTCGAAGCCGAACAGGAACCAGGAGGGTCGATCGCTGATGCGCGACTGCAGGTACAGGCGCGCAGAGGTCTCCAGGCCCAGCCCGAAGACCCAGACGGGCTTGTAGACCTTGCCTCCCGAGCCGTTGCCGAACCACGCCAGCGTGAACCGGCCCTCGCCCAGAAAGCCGAATGCGAGATCGACCTTGCTTCCGAACACGGTGTACGCGGGACCGAATCTCAGCGGAATGTCCAGGTACGGAACAGAAGTGTAGGGCGTGTTCGGGTTGCTGCCGGGGCCGAAGGCGAGCGCGGGCTGAAGGATTGCCGCCAGCGAGACCGGCCCTCCGAGGGTATAGTCGTAGATCACGCCGAGCGGCAGGAAGGCAAAGAGCGCGTTGGGGAACGCGGGCTGGTATATGCTCCCGACCGCGGCAATCGATGGACCCACGATGAATGAGAGCGAGCTCCTCCTCTCCTGCCTTTTCTCGATTATTGCCGTCTCCGCGCGGGTGTTCTCGTATGAGACGATCCTGCTCTCGACCGTCCCCTCTTTCTGTACCGCCTGCGCGCGGACACCGGGAAGCGCCCTGTCGATTCCCTTGACGAACTCCGACGCCATCGAATCGATCGAATCGAACATGGCGAGCCCCGCCTTACCGGTGTACACGAGGGACGTGCGCAGGAGCCCGGTTCCCACGTCGTACAAGGCGGCGTACACGAGCAGGCCGTCCTGACGCGCCGTGTAGTATCCCGAAACGATCAAGTCAATTCCCTTCTCCCTCGCCAAAGCGAAGTCGGGCCTTCCCGGGATCCCTCCCTCTCGTGCAATGACCTCACCGGCATCTACAAAGACGAACCGGGGATCGCCTCGGACGTCTGCCCCGATCACCTGTGGGAAGATGGAGCGGTAGGTGTCATAGTCCTGCGAGCCCACGTTCTGGAAACCGGAAAGAAGAACCGTGATCGTTTGCGACTTCTCGAAATCTTTCGCCTCCTGCGCGGCGCGCCGGAGGGAGTGGAGGAAATGTCGAACTCGACGTCTCCTTCTTTGTGTCCGAGCAAGGGCGGGTACGCGCCGAACCCTATGATGACCCTTCATTGACTACCTCGACTACGAGAAGTGGTTGGGCTTTTTCTGGTCTTCGGCGACGAGCGGAACGAGGCGGCGGAGGCGAATCTGCGTGTCACCGCGCTCACGCGTGAACTTCATGGGAAAAAGGCAGATGGCGCCGGCGGGTACGTCGAATCCGGACGCCGCCGCGGGCCCGGAGCCGGCCACGAGGTCAGATCCGGCCAGGGCGTAGCGGCCCGGCTTCACGCGGATGTAATACACCCGCCGCTCGTCCGAACCTGCGCGGATACCGAAGGGCGACGGCCCATCGAAATGCAGGGTGTCCGATCCCCTTTCAGGGCCCGTGCGGGGAACGGGATTCTCACTGAACAAGACGAAAAGAGAGTCCTTCTCTGACGAAGGGCCGGGGAAGGTGGCGCATCCGGCGAGGAGGAATACCGTGAAAAAGGTCACCCCGAAGAGGGGGCGGAGCAGAGAATCGAACGCCATGCCCGGGCCTTTATCTAATCGATTCTGGATAGATGATGAAGATCTGCCCCGTCGTGCTACCGACGAGCAGCCTCGGGCCGTCCGTCTGCGGCCTGGTGTTCGCAATGGCCTTCAGATCCAGTGACTGCAGTGTCTTCCCCGTTCTTTCGTCGGTCGCTGCGAGAGTTCCGTCTTGCGTCCCGAAGTACAGCCTCCCTTCCCTGTACAGCGGGGGGGTGGAGGCGCCGCTGATCGGCGGGAACAGCTCGGAGCCGTCAGCCGCCGAGAACGCGTAGATCGTGTTCCCGGCGAACGCGAAGATGCCGTTCGCGGACTTCTCGAGGTCCTGGAATACGCCCTTCGTCCCCTGGCCCTTCAGCGGGACCTTCCACAGCACCTTGCGCGCATCCATGTCGACGCAGACCAGGAGACCCTTGCGGTCGGCGAAGTACGCACGTGAACCCGAGACGAGTACGGAGCTTGCCACTGGCTGGCTTGCGCCGGTGGGCACTTGGAAGAGGACCTGTCCGGACTCCGGATCGATTGCAAGAAACACCCCGGTCTGGCTCACCACGAGCACCCGGCCGTCG